>NZ_JBFUHK010000114.1:0-5753 GCF_056402435.1 Rahnella sp. P4_A8
GGGTAAACGTCCCGGTGGATTTACCAACCTAAATGCCGGCATAAGCACTGACTTTAAAGGCTCCTCGCAAATGGACATGAGTGCTGGCGGTTATAGCGAGGATAATCGCTACAACTACAGCGTTAATACGTCATCTTCACTCGCCGACTCAGAGAATTTAAATCAAATTGGCGGATACGGAAGCTATAACAGCGCTTACGGCCCCGTGAGTCTTTCCGCCTCTTTAACCGATGACGGAGGACGGCAGGCTTCCTTCGGCTCCAGCGGAGGTATGGTTATTCATGCTGACGGGATTACATTTGCTCCCGGAAACATCAATGACTCCGATACGCTGGCACTGGTCAGCGCCAAAGGGGCGAAGGGCACAAAAATGAGTACGGGTGAAGGTCGGATTGACAGTAACGGATATGCAATCACACCTTATCTTTCACCCTATCAGGAAAATACGGTGGGTCTGGACATCAGCACACTGGAGGCAGACGTTAATATTGTTAATACCAGCACGATTACCTACCCGCGCAGTGGTTCAGTGGTATTAGTTAATTTCGAAACCGATGAAGGCCGCTCAGTTATTATGGAGTTGCAACGTTCCGATAACGGATTCATTCCTTTAGGTGCTGATGTTTTTAATGATAAAAACATCCTCGTGGGAAATATGGGCCAGGGCGGAATGGCTTTCATTCGCGGTATCGATGATAAAGGGATACTGCATGTTGTCTGGGGAAGTCAGTCTGACCAATCCTGTCAGATTAATTATTCCATCCCGGAAACCCCAGAAAAAGTGAACATGACAATCATGTTAAAAAATATCCTTTGCACAATCACCCATTGATTTCCGGGTAAATAGAATAAACAGGAGAAAAAGAATGAGAAAGGGATACAGAATATCATTCTCGATATTTTCAGCTTTATTTATCAATATGAACATGACACCGAYTTTCGCACAAAATGTTAACGTTACTTTTAGCGCTAATATTATTGAAACGACGTGTGAAATGAGACTGGAAGGCGGTTCAGGAAATGGCATTAACAATACCATTCCTGTTGGTTCGGGCGGAAAGGTGGGGTTAGATAAAATTATTGCCGGTGATAATGCTGCTACGGCAACCTTCAAAATAAAAATTGTGGAATGCCCGGCGGGAGTCACATCGATTAAAACCACCATAAGGGGCACGCAGTCAAATTATGCTGACACATTGATTACTAGTGGAATTACAGGTGAAGGGGCATCCTCCTTTTTGGGCGTTTCTATTGCACGGGCTTCGGCTTCAAACCAGCCTTTTGTGATTAATTCCACCAATGACAGCCAGCGGCTCAACTGGAGCAGCGCAGAAATCAATGCAAAAGAGGTCACCCTGATTTCACGCCTGCAAGAAACGCAAGCAAATAAAGGAACAACGGGGAATTTCAGCGCCGTTGCCACCTTTAACTTTAACTATGAATAAAATAGAAAAAACAGGTTATGAAAGATCTGCATGGAGAAAAATAACGTGAAACCCAAACAAATTTTACTGCTTTCAGCAGCATTCATCATGACGTGTTCAGCACATGCCGTTGAGCTCACGCCGACTGAAAATTTAACCGCTACTTTTACTTCTACTATTGAAGCAGGGACTTGTGCTGCCCAGATTCAAAACTCATCAGGGACACCGACATCCGCCATTAACTTTAATGATGTCTATAAATCAGAACTGAAACAGAAAAGTAAAATTCAGCCTTTTAAACTGGTTTTCAGCGATTGCTCCGGCGTTAAATCCGCCGAGATCACCGCCAACCCAACAGCAGGAGCCTGCTCCGGTACCGGAGCCAGTGGTGATTCATTTGCCAACAATGGCGGCACTGCAGCGGCGACTGCGGTTGAACTCTGGCGGAATGCACCTGACAGCGGCACTCAGTTCAGTTGTGTCGACAGAGCCACACCGCAAACGGTCACACTCACCACTGCGGGCACAACCCTGAATATGAATGCCCGAATGGTGATTGCAGCAGGCAGTACACTATCAAATGTTACCTCAGGGAACTTTATTGCACCGATCACGTTTGTGATTATCTATCAATAAATCGCCGAGCAAAGACTAATGGAAGGAATATGATAAATCACCCGGTGAATATGAATAATACATTATTACGTTTGTTAACGGTATTAGCCGTGGGGTTTCCTTTCGTCACCAGTGCGGAAAGTGATCTCAACCTGAATATACAAGCTAATATTCTCGAGACGACCTGCCAGTTAACCGTACAAAATGGCGGCGCCATTCATTTACCTACCGTTAGCGTCAATTATTTTGATGATCGCGGTTCCCCGCCTGCGCCAATATTACCCACCGATCAGCTGGGCGGTTATCCGTTCACTGTTAGCCTGAGCGAATGCACGGATGTGATAGAGAATGTTCATTTCAGTTTTGCCCCGCAATCAGGAAATTTCGCACCTGGCTCTAAACAGGTATTTATCAGCGAAACAGACGGTGCAGCAGATGGCGCCGATAACGTGGGCCTGGTGATATTTTCCCAGAAATACAACACCAATGTGCTGGAGGCAGACGGTTCTTCCGATGTGAATTTCCCGATAAACGCCGCAACACCCGTTGCTGAAATAACGGACTATCACTTCTATACACGTTATCAGAATACAGGCGCTGTCTCAGCAGGCCGGGTTACATCAAAAGTATTAGTGAGTGTTAGCTATGAATAATCATTTACCTTTTAATACAGTGTATATACGGTCGTCTCGTTTCATCCGTACATTCATTTTTACCGCTTTATTAGTACTAACGGGGGATTTAACCGTTAAACCGGCTGAGGCGGCAGTAGAATGTTATTTCAGGGATGCCCCCTACACCGCAACATTAAGCTTTTCCGGCTCTGTGGTTTCCCTGTTACCGCATGTGACCAGGACGCAAATGATTACGGACTTAAATCAAAAAGCAGCCACAACTAAGAATGCGCGTACCGATTGTAGCCCGGGTGATTCTGGTGAGATTTTATATGGGATCGCCGGCGCCATTCCTCAGGTTGACGATTACGCGGGTGCTTCCCCCAGTGCGGGATTATATGCCACCAATATCCCGGGGATCCTCTATTCAGTTCAAATCAGAGGCACCGGGGCCAGTTACAGAATTCAAGCTTTTATGCCTTATTTTTACCTTGAAAATGAAACCACGGCACAGTATACCAACAATATGGAAAGCTCAATGGATGGGGGTCAGTGGTATGATTACTATATTGTGCTTTTTCAGACCCCCCAGTTCACCGGTATACCCGCAGGTGTAACCTCCATTCGACCGGCTTCGGCGGGTTATATTGGTGGATTCAGGGTGGGTAAGGAGGACATTAACAACCATCATATTAGTCTGAATATGAGTACTTTCTCCTTCCCCGTGCAAACGCCAACCTGTACTGCGCTGGTCAGCAGTGCGGGCGGCGGTACTATCCCGCTGGGGGATTACAGTGCAGCAAAAGTCAATTCAGGGGCTACCAGCGTGACGAAATTCAGCCTGAATGCTTCCGGCTGTACGAATGTGAACATGTTTAAAACCCGGATGACGACGAATATTGTCGCGCCGGGGAACAATATGTTGTTGGGTAATTCAGTGACATCAAATGCGGCAACGGGTGTGGGTGTGAAAATTACCACAGGTTCTGGCAGCCAGTTGAAACCTAACGACACCAATTCCGTTTACTCAGTGACTGATTTGAATATGCCTTCATCTAAACAATTACAGTTCAACGCGCAACTGGTCGGCGATTCCAGGAGTATTTCGGTAGGACGCTTCTCTGCCACTGGTACTTTTGTTGTCAATTATGAATAGTAAAAAAATGGCGAAGGAGGACCCCTTCGCCATATTATTGTGACGGTAATACGACGTATTATTTCAACGAATTACTCATCTTCTTCCAGATACGTATAACCGTATAATCCGGATTCAAACTCTTCAACAAACTGCGCCTGCAATTCCGCATCCAGATCAGTTTCTTTTACCTGATCGCGGAAACGGGCCAGCAACACATTCGGGTCCAGTTGCACGTATTCCAGCATGTCCGCCACGGTATCGCCTTCGTCGGACTGCTGCACTTCAATGCTGCCGTCAGGGAAGACAAAGACATCTACTGCTGCAGTATCGCCGAACAGGTTATGCATGTTGCCGAGAATTTCCTGATACGCACCGACCATAAAGAAGCCCAGCACCGGCGGATTCTCAGGGTCGTACGGCGGCATCGGCATGGTTGTGGCTACGCCGTCACCGTCGATGTAGTGATCAATAGTGCCGTCGGAATCACAGGTGATGTCCAGCAGCACAGCACGACCTACCGGTGGCTTATCCAGACCTTCCAGCGGCAGCACCGGGAACAACTGATCAATACCCCACGCATCCGGCATAGACTGGAACAGCGAGAAGTTGACGTACAGTTTGTCCGCCATACGTTCCTGCAATTCGTCAATGATCGGACGGTGTGCACGGTTGCTCGGATCCAGCTGATCCTGAATTTTGTTGCAGATATTCAGGTAGATATCTTCCGCCCAGGCGCGCTGCGTCAGATCCAGAATACCGTGTGCGTATTGCGAATGGACATCATGCAAATCCATCTGGCTGTCGTGCAGCCATTCACGCAATGAGCGGCGGTTTTCCGGATCGTGCATTTCGTTCCAGGTATCCCACATGCTGCCCAGCGCGCGCGGTGCATCATCTTCAGGCGCAACCGGCTCTTTGAACTCGTTACGTTCAACACCAATCACATTGGAGACCAGCACGGTATGGTGCGCGGTCACGGCGCGGCCAGACTCGGTGATCACCGTCGGGTGTGGCAGGCCATGTTCGTTACAGGCATCGCCGATACCCCAGATGACGTTGTTAGCGTATTCATTCAGGCCATAGTTCACCGAGCAGTCAGACTGCGAACGGGTGCCTTCGTAATCCACGCCCAACCCCCCACCCACGTCGAAGCACTGAAWGTTGACGCCCAGCTTGTGCAGTTCAACGTAGAAACGCGCAGACTCACGCACGCCGGTCGAGATATCACGGATATTCGCCAGCTGTGAACCCAGATGGAAATGCAGCAGTTGCAGGCTTTCCAGACGCCCTGCTTCACGCAGCATTTCAACCAGTTGCAGAACCTGAGAGGCCGCCAGACCGAATTTGGATTTCTCGCCGCCGCTGGACTGCCATTTACCGGAGCCCTGCGAGGAAAGACGTGCACGCACACCCAGACGTGGGATCACGTTCAGACGTTCGGCTTCTTCCAGCACCAGTTTAATCTCAGTCATCTTCTCGATAACCAGATATACCTTGTGACCGAGCTTCTCACCGATCAGCGCCAGACGAATATATTCGCGGTCTTTATAGCCGTTACACACGATCACGGAACGGGTCATCCCGGCGTGCGCCAGAACGGCCATCAGTTCAGCTTTCGAGCCGGCTTCCAGACCCAGAGGTTCACCGGATTCCACCAGCGATTCGATCACGCGGCGATGCTGGTTAACCTTAATCGGATAAACCAGGAAGTAGTCACCCTCATAACCGAACGATTCACGCGCACGTTTGAACGCCGCGTTAATCGAACGCAGACGGTGCTGCAAAATTTGTGGGAAACAGAACAGTGCCGGCAGACGCTGACCGTCCTGCTCACGCATGTCTTTCACCAGTTGTGCCAGATCAACACGGGCAGAAGGCTCGTCAGGATCCGGGCAGACACTGATGTGGCCCAGTTCGTTGACGTCAAAATAGTTGTTACCCCAATAGGCAACGTTGTAAGTG
>NZ_JBFUHK010000115.1:0-5187 GCF_056402435.1 Rahnella sp. P4_A8
GCCCGGATGATGTGATTTTCCTGAAACAGTACGACCCGCAGCAACAGATTTACGGCCTGCCGGATTACATCAGCGGCATTCACTCGGCATTACTCAACAGTGAAGCCACCATTTTCCGCCGCCGCTACTATCACAACGGGGCGCACACCGGGGGGATCATCTACACCAATGACGCGAATCTGACGGATGAAGTAGAGGATGAAATCACCGAACGCCTGGAAAGCAGCAAAGGGATCGGGAACTTCTCCACCATCTTTGTGAACATTCCAGGCGGGAACGAAAAAGCGATCCAGTTCATTCCTGTGGGAGATATCGGCGCGAACGACGAATTCAACAACGTGAAGAACATCAGCGCGCAGGATGTGCTGAACGCCCACCGTTTCCCGGCTGGCCTGGCGGGTATTATTCCGCAAAATACAGCGGGTTTACCTGATCCGGAAAAGTCACGCGCTACGTATCGAAAGGATGAAGTGATCCCGTTGCAGCGCATGATCATGAATGCGGTCAACAGTGACCCGGAAATTCCGTTACATCTGCGGCTTAACTTCGCCTTTGACACAACATCAGAGGGTGAAAAATGAGCCGCAAAAGGCTAAAATCACGGGGTAATCAATTCCCTGGAGCCTACAATATGCGCGTGTCGAAAGTGATTTGTACCGCATGTAATTCAAACGCCGTGATTAAGAAAACGGTACGCAAGCATAGGGAACTTTCAGACCTGTATTGCAGTTGCACAAATATTGAATGCGGCCATACGTTTAAAATGCATCTGTCATTTGCCAGCACCATCAGCCCAAGCGCGATATCTCAGGAAGAGATGGTTAAAAGCGTCGCCAATGCACTTACTGCCGATGGCCGCCAAATGATGCTTTCGCTACTGCAACAAGCCTGAATCACTGCCCCCATTTTGGGGGGTTTTCTTTTCTGTCTGTCGCAGATTTTCCAGCAATTGTGCATTCAACTCAGCTAACCAGCCCAAAGCTAACGTTTTTTCTTCCTGGTCACAGTCCCCAATAGCTACCAACCGAGAAAATAAAGCCATCCGTTGCACAGCGATTTCCTCAAAAAATAAATCCCGCATTCCCCAACCTCCTTAACTTATATACTGTATAAATATACAGTATCTCAAATTGTTACAGAATAAAAGCAAACTGAACGTGCTTTTGCGAGTTTTACCTTGCATTAAATGCCTAACGCCTCAAACGCCCGGTTAACGGCATCATTCTGATCGGCCTGCAAAACATGGCCATCGGCGCACACCCAGCACACGCCAGGTGAATCGAATGACTCATTTTCAGGCGTGATAACCTCCCCACAATCCTTGCAATATGCTTTCCGCCGCCTGACCACCAGCCGGTTGCCCTCTAATTGCATTTCAGTTTCCCGATCCAGCGGCACGATGTTGCCCCTGGCCAGCGCTTTGGCCATCTGGCCAGCATCCTGGGACTGAATACCGATGCCCTTTTTCAACTCGGTGATCGTACTTTGGGTACAGTTATTGACAGAACTCCAAGGGGCGGCGATGCCGCCAGGAAAAGCAGCCTCCGCTGCGCTATCGGCCAACTTCGGAACAATCGCCCACTTAACCAGGCGCGTTAATACCTCTGATTCCTGACCAGATAACGGCGAGTAAACCCCCTGAATACGCTGAACGGCCTCCCCGTATTCATTGCCGCATTCAGTGATTTCATACATCAGGCGCACAACCAGATCACAACGCGCCACCAACGCCCCGCCCTGTGCCTGGGTATAAGATGCCCAGCACCCCACATCCGCCGCAGCCAGCACGGCATCCATAGATTTGTTTTCCAGGGTGATATCACGCATGCGGCGCAGCTCACGCCAGACCGTTACCGGCGCACCCCCGATTTGCTGAAACTGACGGATCCGCCAGCGGCTTGCCCAGGCAGATACCGCCTTGGCCATGTCTTTCAAATTTTCGCCCGTTTCATCATCGGCTTCCCCGTCCAGGGCGTAACCGTCGATATTTTTAGAAATGTATTTAGCAATGTAGCCGGTCGCGCTGCCCTTCTCCGGATCGATAGGTTCAACGTGAAAACGCGCCTTAAGTGCGTATGCGGATTGCAGTTCTTCAGAATCTTCAAGGCGGGAGTAATAACAGAGAATATCCCGTACCTCTGCCACGTCTGACGGACGCATAAACAGCAACATATGCCAGTGAGGCGTCCCATCGTGATGCGGTTCGACTACGCGAAAACCAAAGACGTGGATCCCTGCGCGGGAAAACGCAGCGCGGGCTTTTGCCCATACGCCGCAAAGGTATTTTTGTGTTTGCTGCGGGCTGGCTGCGTTCCACTGAGACACGAATCCACCCTTACTATGCACGGCGTGATATTTTGACGGCGCAGTGATCGTATAAAATTCTCCGGCCATCCCCATTTCAGTGGCCAAATCTTCAAACCCACGCATACGAACCATCAGTTCGCAGCGGCGTTTTGCCGGGTTGGCGTTGCTGCCGTCCACCATGTCAGCCAGGGAAATACGCTCTCCAGTTTCCTGATTTTCTAAATCACACGATTTGAAAAACTCTCGGTTACGTTTCTTTTGCTCCACCCATTCCCCTTGCGTGGAACGGCTGACATACGCCGATGCCGCCTTTTGAACCTGGCCAACGGCAATGGCCATATGTTCACGCAGCAGATCACGGGTTCGTTTCAACTTACCGCGCCACCATTCCGGTGCCATCATCCGCAGCAAACCCGACTCAGCATTACGCGCCGTGAAGTTGTTGCCCGCTTTGAATAAATGCCAATATGGCGGCGTGATACTGAACTGATTCACCAGCTCAGCCAAATGACGATAAGCAGCTGTCGCACGCCACTCTAATTCTTCGGGTGATTTGGAATCTTCCAGGAAAGCCGTGCGAATGAAATCATTGAAACATTCGGCCATAAAATCTGCGATACGGTGCGCCAGGTTGCGCACGTCGTCACGATCAAAGCCTGGGAGTTTTTCCATATCCTTAGCAAACGGGATATGCACCCCGCCTGCACCCTGGAAATCCATTGCGTACTGTTTGCGAACTTCGCGCAGGCGTGGCAATACATTTTTACCCAAGGTAGTGCGTAAAAATGTATTGGCACGGCGGCGGCCATTCTGGCCAGACTCCATTAATTTGCTGTAACGATCGCCAAAATAACGCGCTAAGAAATTTGGCATTTCTGCCAAATACTCAGCACGCCATGCGTGATCGTCTTTGTTGATATGCCATAACTGGCGTTCGGTCAGGCTAATCCCAGCAGGCGCATTAGGTGAAAACTGCGCCTTTTGAAATTCACGGGTTGCATGATGCTGGCCGTTAAAAGCAAAAAGCTCCATTTATAAGGTGTGACCAAACTGTTCGGATTCCTGCCGTAACAATTCCACGGCTTCCGCTGCGTTTAACCCCTCCGTCGCAATATGTGCAGCCAAACGTTCCATACGGCCGGAATATTTCACGGCTGCATCCGCCATCGACTCTGCGCGGGCGTTCTTCAACATGCTGGCCAGACGATCAGAATCCTGATAAGCCGGTGAGGATTGGTCAAAACCGCGCAGCACCGACGTGCGTTTCGGGCGGTCATTTCGGGATAGATTCAATGGACGACTCCAAATTTTGGCGGCAAGAAACCCCGGCAACCTGGCTGAAGCCGTGGGCGTTCGAATGATTTAATTAATGAAAACTAAGCGGGGAATTCGTTGTTTCGTATTTTTTAGGAAGCGGCGCAAGCGGTGACAGGTTAAGCGCCCCTATGCCGTGCAATTCCTTGATCGTCTCAAACCAGGTGCTGATCAGCGCATGAGCATGACCCTGCCCCAAAGAACCGGCCAAAAAATAAAGGGCGCGAATGCTGGCCATTGTTTCCACTTGTTCGACCAAGGTTTCAGACTCACGATAGGCGCGAACCCAAAACGCAGCATTGGCCGCAAACCATTGGTGCGGGTTATCAAGATGAACCGTGTCATTGAACATGAAAGGCGTCAGCGCAACGCGGCCTTTTGACACGTGGCATTTACTCAGGAATAAACGGCTGTAATTGAACTTAACGCCAAAAGCTGCGAATGATTCGATCAAACCAATTTCGTCTACGGTGATAATTTTCATACTTCCCTCAGTGCATCGGATTTGAAATTTTTTGTTCGTCAGCTCTACGGCTAACACTACAAACAACCACGCCTTTGAAATCTTCCGGCGTCAGCGAACGGGTTTGTTGCTGCATTTTTCTGACCTTCAAAACGCCCTGCCACAGCGCGATTTTTTCCGCCTCGGTCAAATCGTCCCAGGCGCATTTCACATGGCGGCTTTTCAGCTGGGAGAGGAAACAAAGATCGCGGCGTCCATCTTCTGGAAGATTTTCCCAATAATGTTTCACCCGGTTTTCAGTGCCTGAAATCATCTTTCGGGCTTCACTAATCCATTTCGGCAATTGCTGTTCCACGCTTACCCCCTTAATCTCATCAGGCGGAACCACCATGGGCGGCGCTTAATCTTCACCATCGGGTGACGGCAACCACTTAGAAACGACACTTTGCTTGCGGCCGGTTGCCAGCGCTGACCGTTTGGCAGTTCAAGCCAACCGTGGCCATAGCTTTGCAGTTGAGCCGTTGGCGATTGTTGCTTTAATAGTTGTGCGAAAACTTTCATCGAATAGCCTCAGTTCAGGCCTGGCATGACGCCGCATGAACTGATTACGTCCATTGCGGATGCCAGCACAGGCGTGGTGTGAAAACGCGACTCAACAGACACAACGAGCAAGGACAGATCGCGAATCGCCTGATTGGCTCGGTCTAAAATGGCGTTTCTACGGAGTTGCGTCATAGGCGCAGCGGATATGGCTTCACCGGCGATAACACCGATTGCGGCCGTAGCACTCAGAGCGTGCAGGGGTAAATTGTCGGGCTTCGCTTCATTCACCGGCACCGCAGGCAAGCATTTCAACTGTGCCAGTAAACCATCCAGAACGGCCGAATCATCAGTGATATCCGTTAGCATGATCAGCTCGTTTACTGTTAAACGATGCGGCTGTTCTGGATTCAGTTTGTTGCGTAATACCTGGGCAGAGATACCGATAACCGCAGCCAACTCAGTAAGGTTATGAGCCAAAGAGAAACGGCGGCAAGCGGTGTCAAAATGCGAATGTATTGAAGTTTGGTAATCAAACATGGCTGTGACCTCAACGATATTGC
>NZ_JBFUHK010000116.1:0-5060 GCF_056402435.1 Rahnella sp. P4_A8
CCTTCTGGCCGTGCCGTTGGCGTGCATCAGTCCGCTTATAAATAACCGATTTACCGGTAAATATCCTTGTAGCAAACGGGCCTCTTCAGGCCCGTTTTTTAATGGGTAAAGTCAGTAAAAATAATGTCTTTTGTCCAATTAATCACCAGAGTGGTTATAAGCCAGACAAATGGACGCCGTCAGGCCTTTTTCTCCAAAAAAGGTGTTGACGCAAAACGGTCATATACGCATAATGCGCCCCGCAACGCCGATGAAGGTAGCGCGAAAAAAGATGGCTACGTAGCTCAGTTGGTTAGAGCACATCACTCATAATGATGGGGTCACAGGTTCGAATCCCGTCGTAGCCACCATCTTTTTGCGGGAGTGGCGAAATTGGTAGACGCACTAGATTTAGGTTCTAGCGCCGCAAGGTGTGCGAGTTCAAGTCTCGCCTCCCGCACCATTTCCAGACATCGGCAGCACAGTTGGGGTATCGCCAAGCGGTAAGGCACTGGTTTTTGATACCAGCATTCCCAGGTTCGAATCCTGGTACCCCAGCCATTTTCTTACCTTTCAYATTGTTGTACTGATGTGGTTGTGAGGAAAATCCAATTTGAAGAAGTTGTACTGTTGGGGTATCGCCAAGCGGTAAGGCACTGGTTTTTGATACCAGCATACCCTGGTTCGAATCCAGGTACCCCAGCCATACTTCTTTCTGTATAATTGGTAAGCACTTGAAATTTATTATTAAGTTAGTTAAATTAGTGCTTGAAGTTTTGAAGTAAGTCAGTAGAATTTGGCTACGTAGCTCAGCTGGTTAGAGCACATCACTCATAATGATGGGGTCACAGGTTCAAATCCCGTCGTAGCCACCATTTTACTTGCAGTACACTACTCAAAAGGTAGTGAGAAACAAAATTGGGGTGTCGCCAAGCGGTAAGGCTCTGGTTTCTGATACCAGCATACCCAGGTTCGAATCCTGGCACCCCAGCCACATTAGAAAGGCCTGCTTTTTAGCAGGCCTTTTGCTTTTCTGTATTTTAAATATTTATCTAAAAATAGAGGTCTGGTGGAGATGTTTTCCCACCAGCCTTGACGTCATTAAATCCCCAATGCGTATTTAAGTGCTTTGGTTTTCAGTGCGCCCGTACGTTGTGCGGTCATCAGCGCCAGATTACGCAACGCTTTCACCGGTGCCAGATCGTTACTGAAGGCGGTATAGAATAAATCCATCCCGCTTTGCATCAGCAGATTATCCAGACGACGCTGACGCTGATAGCGCAGTAAGACTTTCTCGCTGCTCCACGCTTCATCATGGTCACGCGCCTTTTCCAGCACCGATAACAATGCTTCCACATCACGGTATCCCAGATTGACGCCCTGCCCTGCCAGAGGATTGATGGTGTGCGCTGCGTCACCCACCAGCGCCAGCCCCGGTAAGACATAACGCTGAGCGTGACGGCGAACCAGTGGGAATGCACCTGCGGATATTGCTTTCACTGTGCCCAGCCGTGCCGGGAAAGCCTGCATCACTTCTGTCGTAAGTTGCTGCATATTCAGCGTTTTCAGATAACGGATACGCTGCGGGCTGTCATACCAGACCAGCGAGGCCTGATTATCAAACAGCGGCAGGAACGCCCGCGGGCCGGAAGGGAAAAATTGCTGCCATGTCACGTCCTGATTCGGCGTTGCGGTTTCGACATGAATCAGCATACAGTGCTGGCGGTATTCCCAGCCATCCACACCAATCCCCGCTAACTGCCGCACCAGCGAATTCGCACCATCGGCAGCGACCACAAGTGGCGTGCGCAGTAATTCACCCGTAGTCAGTTGCAAAGACCAGGTTTTATCATCGTGCTGCAAAAGGTGACGCAATTTTGCCGGGCAAAAACGGGTCAGGCTGGTGAGGGCATCAAACTGTTGCCACAGCGCCAGCTGAAGTACCCGGTTTTCGACCATGAAGCCCAGTTCCGGCAATCCGAGAGACTGCGCATCAAATTTCACTTCAGAACCGTCAACTTCCCAGGTTTCCAGGCGGCGGTATGGGACTGAGCGCATTTTCTCAACCGCCCCCCACGCCCCCAGTTTCTGTAAAAAGCGCACAGACGCACAACCGATCGCGGAGATACGCAAATCAGCCGGCGCTGACGGATCAAACCCGGCAGGTTCTTCATTCTCTATCAGAGCAACCTGCAATCCCTGCTGCGCCAGCCCCAGGGCTGTGGCAGCGCCCACCATGCCGCCACCCACAATGACTGCATCAAATGTCTTCTCAGAATTATTCATTATTATTCCGGCTTTCTGTTCAGTTCATTATGCGAAGTGTACCGGATTTTTGTGTTGGCATCAGGGCCTAAGCTGCTTTCCTGCACTGGTCAGCACTGGAGTGAGGGTTTACAATAGCGCCCCTGAACTATGCTATGCACTGCGGCACTGCCGATCTAACGTTTCCCGTATTGAGTACTGACACGCTGATGACTAAAAAACTGCACATAAAAACCTGGGGCTGCCAGATGAATGAATATGATTCATCCAAAATGGCTGACCTTCTCGACAGCACCCATGGTTACCAGCTGACGGATAACGCTGAAGAAGCAGACATTCTGCTGCTGAATACCTGCTCAATAAGGGAAAAAGCGCAGGAGAAAGTGTTCAGCCTGCTCGGACACTGGAAATTACTGAAAAAGAAAAACCCGAATATTATCATTGGGGTGGGTGGCTGCGTCGCATCACAGGAAGGCGAAATGCTGCGTAAACGTGCGCCTTGTGTCGACATCGTCTTCGGTCCGCAAACCTTGCATCGTTTACCGGAAATGGTGAACCACGTACGCGGCACCAAAAGCCCGGTCGTGGATATCAGCTTTCCTGAAATCGAAAAATTTGACCGGCTGCCGGAACCGCGCGCAGACGGCCCGACCGCTTTCGTTTCCATCATGGAAGGCTGCAACAAATATTGCAGCTTCTGTGTAGTGCCTTATACGCGCGGTGAAGAAGTCAGCCGCCCGTGCGATGACGTATTGTTTGAAGTGGCACAACTGGCCGCGCAAGGCGTGCGTGAAGTTAACCTGCTGGGCCAGAACGTTAATGCGTATCGTGGCGATGCGTTTGAGGGTGGCGTGTGCACCTTCGCTGAGCTGCTGCGTCTGGTGGCAGCGATTGACGGTATCGACCGTATTCGTTTCACCACCAGTCATCCGGTCGAATTTACTGATGATATTATAGAAGTCTATAAAGATACGCCTGAAGTGGTGAGCTTCCTGCATCTGCCGATCCAAAGTGGTTCCGATCGCATTCTGACGATGATGAAGCGTCCTCATACAGTGCTGGAATATAAATCGACTATCCGCAAGTTACGCGCCGCGCGTCCTGATATTCATTTCAGTTCAGATTTTATCATCGGTTTCCCTGGCGAAACGAACGAAGATTTTGAACGCACGATGGATTTGATTGCGCAGGTGAATTACGACGTCAGCTTCAGCTTCATCTATTCTCCGCGTCCGGGCACACCGGCGGCAGATATGGTTGATGATGTGAGCATGGATGAGAAGAAACAGCGTCTGGCGCTGTTACAGGACAGAATCACACAGCAAGTCATGCGCTTTAGCCGCGCCACGCTGGGTACTGTTCAGCGTATTCTGGTGGAAGGCACGTCCCGCAAGGACATTATGGAGCTGACCGGCCGTACCGAATGCAACCGCGTGGTCAACTTCGAAGGCACACCGGACATGATTGGTAAGTTCGTTGATGTCGAAATTGTCGACGTGTATGCCAACTCACTGCGCGGTGTGGTTGTCCGTACGGAAGAACAGATGGCGCTTCGCCTGCATGAATCACCACAATCAGTTATCGAACGCACCCGCAAAGAAAATGAATTGGGCGTTGGACTATATCAACCCTGAACCACCAGAATAATGCACAGCCTGAAATCAACAGGGCGCTCCGGCGTCCTGTTTCTTTTGAGATTTTCGGTAATAACCTCATCATAAGGGTTTAATTTTCCAGCAAAGGCCGCATATCCGGATGACGGTGCCTGCAACTGCTGCCACGGCGCAGCATATTTTGCCAAGGGCATGTATTATTAAGTCAGGTATGGTTGGCGGCTGAAAGCAGTGACTCAGCCGGGTGAAATGACAACTGGTCCGAAGTGACCCAGAGGATTCGTTTGAACGTTGTAACACAAGAGATTTTACTGGAGCCCGAAGACAACCAGCGTTTGCTGAGCCTGTGCGGGCCGTTTGATGACAATATCAAACAACTGGAGCGCCGGTTGGGCGTTGAAATCAACCGTCGTGATAACGCGTTTAAATTGGTCGGAAAGAGCCTGCCGGTTGCGGCAGCCGCCGACATCCTGCGTGATTTATACGTTGACACTGCGCCGCTGCGCGGTGAGATCCAGGATATCGATCCTGAAAAAATTCATCTGGCGATCAAAGAAAGCCGGGTACTGGAACAAACAGCAGAAAGTGTGCCCGACTTCGGCAAAGCGGTCATCATCAAAACCAAGCGTGGCATGGTGAAGCCGCGCACGCCCAATCAGGCGCAGTATATCGCCAACATTCTCGACCACGACATCACCTTCGGGATCGGTCCTGCAGGTACCGGTAAAACATATCTGGCCGTGGCTGCTGCGGTGGATGCGCTGGAGCGTCAGGAAGTGCGCCGCATTCTTCTGACCCGCCCTGCCGTTGAAGCCGGTGAAAAACTGGGCTTCCTGCCGGGGGATCTCAGTCAGAAAGTTGACCCATATCTGCGCCCGCTGTATGACGCATTGTTCGAAATGCTCGGTTTTGAGAAAGTTGAAAAACTGATTGAGCGCAACGTTATTGAAGTCGCCCCGCTGGCTTACATGCGTGGACGTACATTGAACGACGCTTTTATTATCCTTGATGAAAGCCAGAACACGTCTATCGAACAAATGAAGATGTTCCTGACCCGTATTGGCTTTAACTCCAAAGCGGTGATCACCGGTGACGTGACGCAAATCGACTTGCCGCGTCATCAGAAATCAGGGCTTCGTCATGCGATTGAAGTGCTGTCGTCAGTCGAAGAACTCAGCTTTAACTTCTTCCACAGTGAAGACG
>NZ_JBFUHK010000117.1:0-5035 GCF_056402435.1 Rahnella sp. P4_A8
GAAAGTGCCTGATCGGTATACCCAAAATACAGCCGGAGAAAGTGCCTGATCGGTATACCCAAAATACAGCCGGAAGCAAAACGTCAGCGGCCCCGCCATCAATAAGCGGAGCCGCGTTAACGATACTCAAAATCATTCTGGTTGCATCAAGGCGGCAAGTGAGCAAGTCCCCGGGAGCTGACACACGTCAGTGACCGGGGCGCGTTCGCGCAGCCAACGCAGAGGCAGCCTGAAGGATGAAGAGTATTATTTGCCGGTTTTAACCTTGGTCCACGAACGGGTGATCACGCGGTCAATCTTCGGATCCTGAACTTTCAGGGTGAAGAGTTTCGCCTGAACATCGGCCGGTGGATAAATGCCCGGGTTGTTACGCACATCTTCGTTAACCAGTGGTGTCGCGGCTTTGTTTCCGCTGGCGTAGTAAACGGTGTTACTGATTTGCGCGATAACTTTTGGTTCCATCAGGTAATTGAGGAACTGATAGGCTTCATCGAGATTTTTAGCATCTGCCGGGATAGCAAACACGTCGAAGAAGGCCAGCGCCCCTTCTTTGGGAATGCTGTACGCCACGTTCACACCGTTTTTCGCTTCTTTCGCGCGGTTACCCGCCTGCATCACATCACCAGCCCAGCCGATTGCCACACAAATGTCGCCGTTCGCCAGGTCGTTAATGTACTGAGAAGAGTGGAAATAACGGATGTTCGGACGCAGTTTCAGCAGCAGATCGTTGGCTGCACCGGTGTAATCTGATGCTTTGGTGCTGTTCGGATCCAGATGCAGATAATTCAGGACTGTTGCGTAGATTTCCGCAGGGGCATCGAGGAATGAAACGCCGCAGCTTTTCAGTTTCTCGAGGTTTTCAGGCTTGAGCACCAGATCCCAACTGTCTACCGGGGCATCTTTACCCAGAACGGCTTTCACTTTATCGACGTTATAGCCGATACCGGTGGTCGCCCACAGATAAGGGATAGCGTATTTGTTGCCCGGATCATGTTGCGCCACCATCTTCAGCAGCTCAGGATCCATATTTTTGTAGTTTGGCAGTTTGCTCTTATCCAGAGGCTGGAACACACCAGCCGCCAGCTGACGTTCGAGGAAGCTGGCCGACGGTACCACCAGATCGAAGCCGGTGCTGCCTGCCATGAGTTTGCCTTCCAGCACTTCATTGGAATCAAACACGTCGTAAACCACTTTAATGCCGGTTTCCTTCTGGAAATCAGGCACGGTATTTGGTGCGATATAATCGGACCAGTTATAGATATGCAGCGTTTTTTCATCCGCAGACGCTGTGACGGACGCAGCCATAACCAGGCCGGCGACAACACCCGATAACCACTTTTTACGCAGGGTGAACATCCGTTACTACCTCCAAGACAGGGAATATAAATCGAATTTGTATCATTGAGACGGATACAAAACCTTTCACACAACTGCCAACCGACACCCATGGAATATGCATAGGCATTCAACGTTGACGCATACGCTGCCTGCGAATTAACCGTTTGGTTTTACGACGTAATCACGCTTGATGCAGAGTCAGAAGCATAGCGCCTGCAACCCTTGTGTACCAGCCTCCTGAGACAAAACCGGCGTTTATCGATTAATTATGCAGATTTAGTCTATACCGTCTGGCATTTTGCCTTTTAACAAAGTGAAATATCTGGCAACAACCACACAAATGCAGCATAACTTATGGCGAAAGCGGATAAAGGCAGCGGAGCCGCAATAAGCACGGCTCGCAGGAAAGGATCTTCAGAGGGGGGAAATGAATGTCCGGAAATGGAAAATTAATGCAGTAAAGGCAGATTCACAGAAGTGACCGGCATGCCTTCTTCTTCCTCGCCAAGGAAAAGCAGGTCATTGGCGTGCGCTTCGAGAATAATCATCGACATCTGCTCCTCAGCCTGTTGCAGGAAGAA
The DNA here is from genome assembly GCF_056402435.1 of Rahnella sp. P4_A8. NCBI lineage: Bacteria > Pseudomonadati > Pseudomonadota > Gammaproteobacteria > Enterobacterales > Yersiniaceae > Rahnella > Rahnella sp. P4_A8. The sequence continues at coordinate 1,920 of NZ_JBFUHK010000117.1, forward strand.
AGCAAACTGCTCTTCCGTCACACCCACTGCAATCGTCAGTGACTGGCAAACAATCAGTTTCGGCAAATTGTCGTCCTGAATATCCACGAACGCTTTAATGGTCAGTGAACTGGCATTAATCGAGCTCAGATCGGCCACCAGCGGGATCAACGCCGTCGGTTTGACTTCGGCCAGTGCAGAAAACAAAATCACATTATCTACAATATCGAGTTTGGCATCAAAAATGCCGTCAAAATTCTGCATATGCGGCAAATGGAGAGCCTGACAGGAATCACACTCGAAAAAAGAGATGCCCAGCTGATCCAGCCAGCGCCGCAGCAGCGCTAAATCAGGGACGATGAGCGAATCCATAGAATGCCTCACGAGTTCAACACAACGAAAAAAACAAACCCTTCGTAACGCCAGCGGCATTACGAAGGGGTCATAGCTTACGGAATATTGCCGGTCAGCGCTACGATCATTACCGGATTGATGGACATTTAACGCACGGGAATAAGAATTAGCCACCGGATTTCAGACGGAATCCCGGCCGCGCTCTTTGTTCGATATAGTCAATCATCATACCGGCGATATCCAGACCGGTGGTGGCTTCGATCCCTTCGAGCCCCGGCGAGGCATTGACTTCCATCACCAGCGGCCCGCGGTTTGAACGTAAAATATCAACCCCGGCGACGTCCAGCCCCAGAGTCTGCGCGGCTTTAACCGCAATGTCTTTCTCCTGCGGCGTAATTTTGACATTGGTGGCCGTCCCGCCGCGATGCAGGTTCGAGCGGAAATCACCCGGTTTGGCCTGACGCTCAATCGCTCCGACCACTTTTTTCCCCACCACCAGACAACGAATGTCGCGCCCTTCTGCTTCGCGGATATATTCCTGCACCAGAATATGCGCGTTCAGGCCGCGAAATGCGTCAATGACACTTTCTGCCGCCTGACGGGTTTCTGCCAGCACCACACCAATCCCCTGTGTTCCTTCAACCAGCTTCACCACCAGCGGCGCACCACCGACCAGCGCAATCAAATCGGCGGTGTCATCCGGCGCATTAGCAAAACCGGTCGTCGGCAGATCAATGCCTTCACGCGCCAGAATCTGCATGGAACGCAATTTATCGCGCGCCCGGGTGATCGCCACCGATTCATTCAGCGGGAAACTGCCCAGCATTTCAAACTGACGCAGCACCGCTGTGCCATAGAAGGTAATCGCGGAGCCAATTCGTGGGATCACCGCATGGTACTTATCCAGCTGATGCCCGCGATAGTGCACGCTGGGCGCAGCAGGATTGATATTCATGTAGCAGGACAGTGGATCGATAATGTCGATCTCATGTCCGCGTGCTTCAGCCGCTTCCTTCAGGCGTTTACACGAATACAACGACCCGTCACGGGAAAGAATTGCAATTTTCATCCAACACTCCGTCGCCGTTTAGCGTGTTGCCCAACCTTGCTTGTGCAATGCGTCCAGCATAAACGGACGTTGTTCCTTTTTAAGGGTACGAATAATCAAATCACTCCAGGTATCGCGTCGGGCATTGCTGTCGCGTTGCAGATAATACGCCGATAGCGCGTCGTCATATTCTGCCAGTTGCTCTTTATCTACCGGCTGATAGCTGTTTTCATGCACCAGCAGAGACTGCGGCATACGCGGCTTGACCTGATGATCCTGCGCGGGGGTTCCGATACATAAACCAAACAAAGGCATCACAAATTTAGGCAGTTTCAGCAGATTCACTACGTCTTCCACCTGATTACGGATACCGCCGATAAACACACCGCCCAGCCCCAGTGACTCCGCCGCCGTCATGGCATTTTGCGCCATCAACGCGGTGTCCACACAACCGAGTAACAACTGCTCGGCCAGACCCAGCTCGGCTTGAGGGTTGATTTGTAAATTACGATTGAAATCAGCACAGAAAACCCAAAATTCAGCGGCGCTGGCGACATATTTCTGACCACCGGTGTACTGCACCAGCGTCTCCCGCAGCACAGGATCGGTAACGCGGATAATCGAATAACATTGCAGAAAGCTCGAAGTCGAAGCAGCCTGAGCGGCGGCAATAATGGCTTCACGTTGCTCGTCCGGGACCGGTTGATCGGTAAAAGCACGGATGGAGCGGTGTGAGCGCAGAAGATCGATGGTCGGCGTCATTAAAAAATTCCTGAGCGGTAAGGATAAATAAAAAAGTTGCCCCAATCATTCATGCTGTGAGCACCGTTTGCAAGGATTCCGGCACCTGTAGCTGTAACAATGTACTGTGTCTGAAAAAGAGTGCCGGTTCATTCAGATAGGTCAAAGGTATCGGACTGACAGGTAATTCCTGCTTTTTTTTATGGTTTGTAACAGGCATAGTAGCGACATCAAAAAGGTGATGTGGTTAACAAAAACAGACATTCCCCTTTCATTTATCTTGTTGGCATTAACAAAGGAGTCTCCATGTTTGCAGTAATTTTTGGGCGTCCTGGCTGTCCTTATTGCGTACGCGCTAAAGAGTTGGCTGAAAAACTGACTGAAGAACGTGATGATTTCAACTTCCGCTACATCGATATTCACGCGGAAGGCATCACTAAAGCCGACCTGGAAAAAACCGTGGGTAAACCGGTAGAAACCGTTCCGCAGATTTTCCTCGATCAGAAACACATCGGTGGCTGTACTGACTTCGAAGCCTATGCCAAAGAGCATCTGGCGCTGTTCAGCAACTGATCCGCGATAAAATAAAGATATACACAGCCAAAAGGCGCTCAGTGAGCGCCTTTTTTATGGCTTCTACATCATGACATGTCAGTGTTGCCTGAACTGCCGGTAAGCAATGACCAGCAAATGAACCAGCATAGCGCCCAGAACACACCAAAATATCGCACTGGTGGCATAGGCCAGTTCCTGCATCAGCGGACGAACGCGTGGATAAAAGGCCATGCGCAATAAAAAGCACACAGGGATGGAAACCAGCCCGCCGACAAAGGACGAAAATATCGCCGAATCGCGGGAAATCAGCGACGTCACCACGCCGGGAATTAAAAATAATAACAGGATGTAATTCCCGTTTAACAAACTAGCGACGTTTATATTCACAAGGATAACTTATTGTTTACCAACAAATTCTTGATATAGGAGAATGTAAAGG
>NZ_JBFUHK010000118.1:0-5032 GCF_056402435.1 Rahnella sp. P4_A8
GGCTTCCACAGGTGTTATGAGTTTTTAAGAGAAAATCTGAATATATTGGACCCGGAGAGAATTCTGATTGTGTCATCAGCTGTTGATATGTTAATGCTCGAGCTTTTACTGAAAAAGGAGTTCAAGTTCCTTAAGAAGAAGAGTGATCTGGTTGATGTCGAGAGATCAGTTGAGCAATTTATCCGGCTTCAGGGCAGCGCGATTAACAAGGAAGAATTCAATTATAATATTACCAAAATGGAAGAAAAAGTTTTGGTGATGATGATGTCTGGTCTGTCTGTCACCAGCATTTCAAATATTCTAAAGCTCAGTGTTAAAACGATTAGTGTTCATAAATGCAACTCATTAAGAAAAATAGGCGTTGATGCCAGCAGCAGTTCAGCTTTGTTCTTTTTGCACAAACACGCCGTGGGTAACAGAATTGTCAGATAACAAAAAAACTTTTTAAGCTGACCTTGCACAGTGCAGGTCCGCGACAGACGTTGCTATTTTTTCAGGGGTATGAAATGCGATCACTCAAAAGAAGTCATCCTGGCTTCCTGTATGAACCCATTGTGTCCGTCTCGGGAGTGATACTTGGTTTTGAGCTGGTTAAGAAAAAGAATACAAAGGAAAGCAACGAGTATTCAGAGGATTACGCATTACCTCTTTCTGCTGAAGAGAAGGTGAAGGACTTCTTCGAGCAGGTCACCACCGCGTGTGTGAATGAAAGTATCTTTGTCGCCAACGGCTTTTTATTGTCGATCAATATTGACTATGAGATTGCGGCGCATATTGCCAGCAATCAGGCGATACAAAAGGTTTTGCAGCAGCACAAATATATAAGACTGGAGGTGAGTGAGGATTTTCACGAATTCAATGCCGGGCAGGAACGCCCTGTGCTTCAGTCTTTAGCTGCATGCTGCCCTTTATGGCTGGATAATTTTGGCGCAGGTAACACCAGTCTTACGCTGGTGATGAGCGAAAAGTTTGAATATATAAAAATCAGTAAGACCTTTTTTTGGCAACACCAGGGAACTCAATCTCTAAGAAAAGTGATCGCCCATCTCAGGCCCTATTGCCGTGGCATTATTATCAATGGTGTCGAGAATTCGCAGCATATTGAGTACTTAAGCGGCAGTGATATTCTTGCTATGCAAGGTGCGTTATGGCTGCCTTATAGTCAGGATGAATTAATACAGTCTTTTTTTTGAAAAAATTGACTTTTAAAATAACGCTGTAATAAGCACGAATAGCTAATTACTGCGGTTATTTTAAATGTACGGGAACCTATCGCCTGACCTATTTTTGGCGAGGGGAACCTGTGCGAATTATTACCGGAATTATCGTTTGGCAAATTGGTGGCCGTAAACCAGGGGCGGTAGCATAGCTAAAATATATACCGGTCTTAAATTGTACAATAATTATTTTCTATTGATATACTCAAAGGGCCCATTGGTTATTGGGTGAACAATTCGTTTGTCAATTGAAGAGGAGTAATTATGAGAAAATTTATGTTTTCTGTTATTGCCCYGATGCTGCTGCCGCTATATTCGCAGACAACATCTGCTGCTGAACTCAGCTCAGGGGAAACAGTGGCGGCAGTGGTCGGTACCAGCGGTGCAATATTAGCCGCAGGTCTGATTGCTGTAGGTAACGATGATAGTGATGGTAACAGCAACACCAATACCTCAACTACCACCACAACCTCACGCTAATAAGTCACTTAATTATAACCACACATCCGTGTGGTTATTTTCCCACATGATAATAAAGATATAGGGAATCACTTGTGCGCTATTCCTTATTGTTCCTCTGCCTCTTGTTACAAGCATGTTCCCCTTCGCAAAACAGTCTGGTTGATACTTTTAAGGTTGCCATTAAAGGGCCGCAGGATGTTGTGGTGCCACCCCAAAGAATTGCCGCTATTCCTTACGGCAGCATTTATTTAAAACTGCCTACGTCTGCGCAAATCTTTGTGGTCGGTTATCTCCAGGATGGCTTTGAAAAATGGAGTACCGGCGACCAGGTCGTATTTATTACCCAAAATGGTCGCCTGGTCCGGTCGACCGGTTATTCGCAAGGGGATCTGCTGGAAGTCACCAATCTGCAACAAGACCCGCTGTTGCATGCAGCAAATTTGCGTGAAGGGGCTGGCTGGACACGTCTGATGCGCTGGACGGAGAACCGGCAGCCATTGTCATCCGTTGTGACATCCCGTTTCAGCCGTGAGGACGACGAAACCCTGACACTTCCCGGAAGAGTCGTTGCCTGTCAGGTGTGGCGCGAGGATGTGACGCTTGAGGCCACGGGTGACCGCTGGCAAAACACTTTCTGGGTAGATCCGCACAGCGGATTGGTGCTCAAGAGCAATCAGAGGTTGGGAGCAGATATGCCGGTGAGTATGACGTTGCTCAAACCTGCCAATGCGGGGATCCCACCAGCATGAAAATAAAAACGCTTTTATTCATTTTTAGCGCCTTGCCGGGGATGGCATTTTCCGAGGGCAACGTGGCCGTTTACACCAGCGCCTCTCAGGGGCAGCCTGCCCAGGTACTCAGCCATATTAAAGATATGCGCCAGATGATGGCGGAGTCCGATCTGATCCGCCAATCCTGGTCGCCCGGTACCGTGATTGCTGTGCCTGCCGCTACGCCTGAGGCGCAGCAACAGTATCTGTCCATGCAGAACCAGCTCAAGGCCTGGCGTGCCACGGAGAGTGGCGATACGCAGCAGACCATTAACCGCGTCATTCAGCAGTTGCAGGGGGTGCAGGTTACCGGTCGTCAGTTTACCCCGATGGATGCGGATTTGATCCTCAACAACAATGCCGCTAACCGCCAGTTACAGGGGGATTATCGCGTCTATACCGCAACGCGTCCCAACAGCGTGTTGTTGCTGGGTGCGGTGAGTGGTGCGGGAAAACAGCCGTGGGTTGCAGGTCGTACGATTCGTGAATATCTCGCAGACCATCAATTTCTTTCTGGTGCCAATCTGAATGAAGCCGTGGTGATTGATCCCAATGGAACCATCCGGGTCGTGCCGGTCGCGTACTGGAATTATCGCCACGCTGAAGCCCAGCCGGGCAGTATCATTTGGGTCGGTTTTTCTGACTGGACGCTGCCGCGCCAGTTTAAAAACCTTAATCAGCACATCGTCTCTGTTTTGGCGCACCGGATCCCTGAATGATGAAACCAAAATATCTTCTCAGCCTGCTTGCTGTGTCCGTGGTTTACGCTAATTCCGTCCGGGCGCAAACGTATGATGAACCCCTTGGTCCTTCACAGTCCGATTTCGGCGGCGCGGGACTTTTACAAACACCGACGGCGCGGGTCCCGAAAGAAGGGGAGTTCAGTGCCAACTACCGCGATAATGATGCCTACCGTTTTTATTCGGTCTCGATGGCGTTGTTTCCCTGGCTGGAGACCACGTTGCGTTATACCGACGTGCGTGACCGGCTTTACAGTAGTGATCCAAACTTCAGCGGCAATCAAACCTATAAAGACAAGTCTTTCGATGTGAAATTAAGGCTGTGGGAAGAGGGCTACTATCTTCCGCAGGTTGCGTTGGGCAAGCGCGATATCGGCGGCACGGGGTTGTTTGACAGTGAATATCTGGTCGCCAGTAAAGCGGCCGGACCGCTAGATTTCACGCTGGGGATAGGCTGGGGTTATATCGGCAACAGCGGCAATATCACGAACCCTTTCTGCAAAGCCAGCGATAAATATTGTACCCGCGCGCAAAGCCATTCCACCGGCGATATTTCACTCAATGATATGTTCCGCGGCCCTGCGGGGGTATTCGGCGGCGTGGAGTATCAGACCCCCTGGCAGCCGTTGCGCCTGAAGATGGAATACGATGGGAATAATTACCGCGATGATTTCGCCGGGGCACTAAAACAGAACAGTAAGTTTAACTTCGGTGCTGTTTATCGCCTGGCAAGCTGGATGGATGTCAACGCCAGCTACGAGCGTGGCAATACCTTTATGTTCGGGTTTACCCTGCGCAGTAACATGAACGATTGGGTTCCTCATCAGATTGATGATCCGGTTCCTGCCTATCAGCCGCAGCCGCAAAGTGCGGGAATGGTTAATTACAGCGTCGCGACCGGGCAACTGGCTCAGCTGAAAGGCAATGCCGGGTTTAGCGAACCGCGTATCGACATCCGTGACGACACCCTCAACGTTACGGGTCAGCAGGATAAATATCGCAATACGTCCAAAGGCGTAGAGCGTGCCAATCTCATCATGCTGAATAATCTGCCGGAGAATGTCGACACCCTGGATGTTACCCAAAACCGCTTTGGTATGCCGATGGTCACCACACGTACCCGCGTGGCGAGCCTGCGTCAGCAGCAACAGGGTTATCCGCTGGGGCAGGAACAGTCCCTGAACCAGCAACGGATTGAACCGGTCACGGATGTTGGTCAGGGATTCTTTATCGGCAAGGACCGGTTTAATTACAGCCTGTCGCCGGTATTAAGACAATCTGTCGGCGGCCCTGAAAACTTTTATATGTATCAGATCGGGGTGCTGGCGGATGCCAACTACTGGCTGACAGATCACCTGCTTGTCGATGGCGGCGTGTTTGGCAACGTTGCCAATAACTACGATAAGTTCCGCTATGACGGCGTCAGTAATGACTCTTCTCTGCCACGCGTACGAACGCATATCCGTGAATACGTTCAGAACGATGTCTATGTGAATAACCTGCAAGCCAACTACTTCCGTTATCTGGGCAACGGTTTCTACGGACAGCTTTATGGCGGTTATCTGGAGATGATGTACGGCGGCGTCGGGGGCGAAGTGCTCTACCGGCCACTGGATTCTGACTGGGCACTGGGTATTGATGCTAACTATGTCAAACAGCGCGACTGGGACGACATGATGCGTTTTACCGATTACAAAGCCGCGACCGGCAACCTGACAGCCTACTGGCGGCCGGCATTTATGGATGATGTGCTGGTGAAAATGAGTGTCGGGCAATATCTGGCTAAAGACAAAGGCGGCACGTTGGATCTCTCCAAACGCTTTGACAGCGGTGTCACCGTGGG
>NZ_JBFUHK010000119.1:0-4983 GCF_056402435.1 Rahnella sp. P4_A8
GAGCGCAGATACCACGATCAGGATTGCCTGATTGCAGGTCGATCAGATCACGGGCAACCAGTTCTTTATCGGCATCATAAAATGCGTGCAGGCGTTCATCCAGGATCCCGGCGGGCAGACTATCGTCTTCCGGAAGCGGGAACCACTTCTCATTCGGATAATGAACGAAATCACCATCAGCGATTTGTTTGCCCAGATAGAAATCAGCGAAGAAATAGTTAGTTGACAGGCGCTCAAAATATTCACCCAAAGCAGAAGCCAGTGCGGCTTTCTTGCTGGCGCCTTTACCGTTGGTGAAGCACAGCGGGCAGTCGCGATCGCGAATGTGCACTGACCAGACGTGGGGAACCGGATTCAGCCACGAAGCTTCTTCGATATTAAAGCCGAGATCGGCGAGTTTTTGTTGGAAGCGGGAAATGGAGTCTTCCAGCGCCGCGTCTTTACCAGGAATAAAAGTTTGGGTCATTGAGTTCACTTTTGAGCGTGCTAAAAACGTGCAATGATACGGGGTTTTGCACATTAGCTCCATGTATTCGTGTTAAGAATGTAATCGCTGTGTGAAGTCAAAGGCTTGAGTTTGAACGCGCTGTTATACCGTGTGAAACTTGACGGCGCTTACACATATTATTCCGAAAAATCAGAGTTAAAAGGAGGAATGAACCTTGTGATCAACATCTCATCGCTGTTTATCAGGTCGTCATCAATAACCGTTGCAGATTGCTTGTCTCGGATGATAAAACCGTTAAATTAGTGACTACTATGTGACTGTCTCAGAGAAGTGGTGAGGGGAAATGACTCAGGTTTATAATTTTAGTGCAGGTCCGGCAATGATCCCGGCTGAAGTATTGCGTCGTGCGGAACAGGAACTTTGTAACTGGCACGGACTGGGTACATCGGTGATGGAAATCAGTCACCGTAGTAAGGAATTTATCCAGGTTGCTGAAGAATCCGAAAAGGATATCCGTGACCTGCTCAATATTCCCTCGAACTATAAAGTGCTGTTCTGCCATGGTGGCGCCCGTGCGCAATTTGCCGCTGTGCCAATGAACCTTTTGGGTGAAAAATCCTCCGCTGATTATATTGATGGTGGCTATTGGGCACACAGCGCAGTTAAAGAAGCCCAGAAATATTGCACGCCAAACGTGATTGATGTCACCACTACGATTGATGGTAAGCGTGGCATTCTGCCGATGAGCGAATGGAAACTGAGTGCAGATTCTGCCTACGTTCATTATTGCCCGAATGAAACTATCGATGGTATCGCTATTGATGWAATGCCTGATTTTGGCGACAAAATCGTGGTAGCAGATTATTCATCCTGCATTCTTTCCCGCCCGATTGACGTCAGCCGTTTTGGGGTGATTTATGCTGGCGCGCAGAAAAATATCGGTCCTGCGGGTCTGACCCTGGTTATCGTTCGTGATGATCTGCTGGGCAAAGCGCGCACTGAATTGCCTTCTATCCTCGATTATACCGTGCTGGCTGAGAACGACTCTATGTTCAATACCCCGCCGACCTTTGCATGGTATCTGTCAGGTATGGTATTCAAGTGGCTGAAAGAGCAGGGCGGTCTGCGCGAAATGGAAAAGCGCAATCGTGCAAAAGCCGAACTTTTGTATGGCGCAATCGATCGCACCGGCTTCTATCGTAACCCTGTGGTGGCGGCCAACCGTTCGTGGATGAACGTTCCTTTCCAGATGGCAGATGCCTCGCTGGATAAACTGTTCCTTGATCAGGCACAGGAAGCCGGTCTGCATGCACTAAAAGGCCACCGTGTGGCTGGCGGTATGCGCGCATCTATTTATAATGCAATGCCGATTGAAGGCGTAAAAGCCCTGACCGACTTTATGGCGGAGTTCGAAAAACGTCACGGTTAAGTGTGCTGGCTTTCAGGCTCGCAGAATGCTTCATTGAGAAGCCTTAAAAATGACCCCGGCGCAATGTCCGGGGTCATTTTATGAAAAGAAGAATTGGAGAAAGAGTGGAATCCCTGACATTACAACCCGTTGCGCTGGTTAACGGCAGCATCAATTTACCTGGCTCAAAAAGTGTTTCTAACCGCGCACTTTTACTGGCTGCTTTTGCACAGGGTACTACCCGCCTGACTAACCTGCTCGACAGCGATGATGTGCGTCATATGTTGACAGCACTCACTCAACTGGGTGTCACGCATCGTTTATCTGCATCCCGCACCGAGTGTGAAATCGATGGTCTGGGCGCGGCTTTTTCCAATGCTAAAGGTCTGGAACTGTTTCTTGGGAATGCCGGAACCGCAATGCGTCCGCTGGCGGCAGCATTATGCCTGGGCGAACAGGATGTTGTACTGACCGGAGAGCCGCGCATGAAAGAGCGCCCGATCGGGCATCTGGTTGATGCGCTTCGTCAGGGCGGTGCGCAGATTGATTATCTGGAGCAGGAAAACTATCCGCCTTTGCGCCTGCGTGGTGGATTTAGTGGCGGTGACGTCAGTGTTGATGGCAGTGTTTCCAGCCAGTTTCTGACAGCGTTATTGATGACAGCTCCGCTGGCAGATAACGATACAACCATTCAGATTAAAGGTGATCTGGTTTCCAAACCTTATATCGATATCACGCTGAACCTGATGAAAACCTTTGGTATTGAAGTGGAAAACCACAAGTACCAGAGATTTAGCATCAAAGGACGTCAGCATTATGTGTCTCCGGGGGCATATCTGGTCGAAGGTGATGCCTCTTCAGCATCCTATTTCCTGGCCGCTGCGGCGATCAAGGGCGGTACGGTTCGTGTGACCGGAATCGGCAAAAACAGCATGCAGGGTGATATTCGTTTTGCAGACGTGCTGGAAAAAATGGGTGCTACTATTCACTGGGCTGATGATTATATCGAATGTACCCGCGGTGAACTGAACGGCATTGACATGGACATGAACCATATTCCTGATGCAGCAATGACCATTGCTACCGCTGCCTTGTTTGCTGAAGGCCCGACAACGTTGCGTAATATTTACAACTGGCGTGTTAAAGAGACCGATCGCCTGACGGCGATGGCGACTGAGCTGCGTAAAGTCGGCGCAACAGTGGAAGAGGGCGAAGATTACATTCGTATTGATCCGCCTCAATCGCTGAAATTTGYCGAGATTGGCACCTATAATGATCACCGCATGGCGATGTGTTTCTCGCTGGTGGCGTTATCCGATACGCCGGTGACCATTCTTGATCCGAAGTGTACCGCAAAAACGTTCCCGGACTATTTTGACCGTCTGGCGGCAATCAGCACACTGGCATAGTTTTTCACTTGGTTGCCCGTGTATGAACGGACATCCCTGATGTCCGTTTTTTTGTTTTCAGGCTCAGAACCGTCCGCTTTTTAGCCAACTGAAAAATGTGGGGTAACAGTTGCAGTGAAGGCAGCGTATAATGCCGCTCCTGAATTAGTCCTGTGAGGCTAATGAAGCGGGCATACCCCACCGAAAGGAGACAAAAATGACGGCTTTAGTCCCGGTAATCACCGTTGATGGGCCAAGTGGTGCAGGTAAAGGTACGTTGTGTAAAGCGTTGGCCGAAGCCTTTAACTGGCATCTGTTGGATTCCGGCGCGATTTACCGCGTTTTGGCGCTGGCGGCTTTGCATCACCAGGTTGATATTGTCTCAGAAGAGGCGCTAGTTCCGCTTGCCGCACATCTCGACGTTCGTTTTGTGGCTCAGGATGGGCAGTTGCACGTTATTTTAGAAGGTGAGGATGTTACCCATGAAATCCGCACCGAAACGGTAGGCAATACTGCGTCTCAGGCGGCGGCATTTCCCCGCGTTCGTGAAGCATTATTGCGCCGGCAGCGCGCATTCCGTGATGCACCGGGCCTGATTGCCGATGGTCGTGACATGGGGACGGTGGTTTTCCCTGATGCACCGGTGAAGATATTTCTGGATGCCAGTTCGGAAGAACGTGCAAACAGAAGAATGCTACAGTTGCAGGAAAAAGGCTTTAGTGTTAACTTTGAACGGCTTTTAGCCGAGATCAAAGAGCGCGATGACCGTGATCGTAACAGGCCCGTCGCGCCTCTAGTGGCTGCTTCCGATGCGTTGTTGCTGGATTCAACCAGCATGTCCATCGACGAAGTCATCGAAAAAGCACTGGCTTATGCCACAGAAATTCTAGGATTGCCGCAAAAACAAACCCGGTAATCGAGCCTCACTCTGGTGCTGAAGAATATTCAGTGCCAGTTTTGGCTATAGTTTTTTTTAACCTCGCCGCAAGGATCTGTAGCGGGGCATTTGAAACAACCCCATCCAGCAGGAAGCCAGATGGACGTTAAACTTAAGAACCTAAAGATTATCAACATGACTGAATCTTTTGCTCAACTCTTTGAAGAATCCTTAAAAACAATCGAAACCCGTCCTGGTTCCATCGTTCGTGGTGTTGTTGTGTCTATCGACAAAGATATCGTACTGGTTGACGCCGGTCTGAAATCTGAGTCTGCAATCCCGGCAGAACAATTCAAAAACGCACAGGGCGAACTGGAAATCCAGGTTGGCGACGAAGTTGATGTTGCGCTGGACGCTGTTGAAGACGGCTTCGGTGAAACTCTGCTGTCCCGTGAAAAAGCTAAACGTCATGAAGCTTGGATCACGCTGGAAAAAGCTTACGAAGAATCTGCAACTGTTACCGGTGTTATCAACGGTAAAGTTAAAGGCGGTTTCACTGTTGAGCTGAACGGTATTCGTGCGTTCCTGCCAGGCTCACTGGTAGACGTTCGTCCTGTTCGCGACACGCTGCATCTCGAAGGCAAAGATCTTGAGTTCAAAGTCATCAAACTGGACCAGAAACGCAACAACGTTGTTGTTTCCCGTCGTGCAGTAATTGAGTCTGAGAACAGCGCAGAGCGCGATCAACTGCTGGAAAACCTGCAGGAAGGCATGGAAGTTAAAGGTATCGTTAAGAACCTCACTGACTACGGTGCATTCGTTGATCTGGGCGGTGTTGACGGCCTGCTGCACATCACTGACA
>NZ_JBFUHK010000120.1:0-4878 GCF_056402435.1 Rahnella sp. P4_A8
GTGTCGGTACTAAAAATAAAACGATTGGCGTACTGGCACTGGATACGGTAACCACACCTTTTTCGGTCGAAATCACGCTGTCAATTGAGGAGACTGCCCGCGCACACGGCTGGAATAGCTTCGTGGTTAATATGTTCTCTAATGATAACCCTGACGATATTGTCGATCTGCTTCTCGCTCACCGGCCCGGGGGCATTATTTTCACCACTATGGGATTGCGCGAAGTACACGTTCCGCTCAAGTTGCTGACGCATCCCTGTGTTCTGGCAAATTGTGAAAACAAAGGGGAGCCGGTTGCCTGTTACATCCCTGACGATGAACATGGGCAGTACAGTGCAGTTCAGGCATTGCTGGCAGCAGGATATCGTCGGCCCATCTGTCTTCATTTACCGGTCAACCACCTGGCGACATCCCGTCGCCGAAAGGGGCTCGAGCGCGCCTGTCATGAGGCCAGCATCGATCCTGACAAGCTGGATCATTGCTATATGCAATTTGGCGACGAGCACTACCGTGATATTCCCGACATCCTGTTGGCCCATATTCATCAGGGGATACCGCAGTTTGATTCGGTGATTTGTGGGAATGACCGCATTGCATTCATGGTGTATCAAACCCTTTTGGCTAAAGGAATACGTGTCCCTCTGGATATCGGTGTCATTGGGTACGATAACCTTGTGGGAATCGGCAATCTGTTTTTACCCCCTTTATCGACGGTACAATTACCGCATTACGAAATTGGTCGGCTGAGTACGTTGCATATTATTAACGGTGATAGCAGCAAGGGGAGGGTACTGGTAGATAGCCCCTGGCTGTCTCGTGAGTCATTTTGAAAGCGAATTGACCGTTTGTTCAGTTCCTGATGAAGTGTGTGAGGTAAATGGTGCCAGTAAGATTACGGATTATAAGTGAAACTGAGAAAACACCGCTGGGACTTCCTTTCTGATTTATCCTGGCACCAATATTGGGAAGGGATCACGTTAGGATTTGTTGGCGAGGTCCCAGAAACATTTCCGAGCTCTATTGTACCGACGGCTAGTAATCTATCTCAATTGCTCAACAGGGCAGTAAATTCGGAGGCTAAATTTTTGGGCAATATCGCCGCGAATTTCCCGTTTTCCAAGCGGACCCCTTATTGACCCTCAAACTTAACTTTTTTCCTAAGCCAGAGACGGATTATCTCAATATGCTCCATTTTACGCTCCAGAGGTAACCAGTGCCCGGCCGGTAAGTTTACAACTGTCAGGTCACTGCATGCGGACCGCATCGGCTCACCCTGCTGGTTTCCTCTGATCCCAATCGCCGTTGATAAACAGCACAGGCTGAGACAGATGTCCTCCTCCGGGTGCTCTGCGAGCGTACGTTATGTTTGCGCTATCATTGAGATACCATGAACAGGCTGGTCGGAAACCCGTCATCCGGAATGAATTAACCAGTGTGTCAAAATCGGCCTGTGGCCACAGCGCAGGATCTGGTTTTACAGGCGGTGCACAATGTGCGGGACCAAAAGCGGCCGCCAYTACGCGTGACGAGTGCATTCGGCGAAACCCTGTTGACTGAGTCAGGGCTTCCGGAACGATATATTGATGCCAGCGAAGCTTCTTTATGGGCATCCAGGTCGGCAACCGCTTGGTCGAAGTGCGTGGTATAGTAGCGGAAGTAGTCCCACTGTCCATCCGGATACTCATTGGCCGGATAAATATGTCTGTCAACCAGCGGTACGAGCGTGGGAAGGGCGTTCGCATCGGGAAAATAAGCCAGTGAGGTCAGTACAATACCCCGTACCCGCCAGGATTCATGCGCCGCCAGTTGACCGGCCACCACGCTRCCCCAATCATGGCCCACCCACACGGCGGGCTGACCACCGAGGTGGTCATGCAGTGCTGTCATATCTGAAACGATTTGTTCAATTGCGTAGGCCTCGCGGGTTTCAGGCGTAGCTGACCTGCCGTACCCGCGCAGGTCGGGTGCAATACAGTGCCAGCCGTCCTCCGAAAACGCTTGCATCTGCGCACGCCACATCAGGCTCAGCCCTGGCCAGCCGTGCAGGAATATCATAAGTGGCCCGGCATGCGGACCGCATTCAAGGTAGTGCGTGATGCTGAAAAAGCGCGATTCCAGCGAGTGCTGATGAGTGTCGGTCATGGTGATGTACGCCTTCTATACTCAGTGTGTAGTACGGTTGGGCCGGGGTATACGCCAGATGAAAAGATGTATCTCCGTTAAGTAATTCTGCTCAGCAGGGCGCAACCAGAGCACTGTTGAGCTTTTTTATCCCTCAGATTTTCTTTCTGCCAGTGCTGACAATAAGTATTACCCCGCACAACGATATGCCGGCAGCCGTCATTTTCAGGCCGGTCAGGGGTTCACCAAAGACAGCGGTGGCGGCAACCATTGCCACGACGGGTGCAACATAGAAAAAGCTGTTTGATATCGCCGGGGAGGTACGGCGACTGAGCCAGATAAACACGCCGTAGCCGCAGACGCTGCTAATCAGAACCAGATAGCACAGCGACCACCATGCAGCGGTACTGACATCTGATAACGAAAAGCTCTTCAGCTCTCCGGATAATACTACCGCTGCCCACAGCACCARGCTGGCTGAAAAGAACTGAATAAACAGCGCAGTTATCCCCGTGGCGCCCCTGGCGTTACGGGTAAGAACAACCGCCCCGAACGCCCAGGATGCGGTTGAAATCAGTATGGCAAAGATACCCGCTGCACTGTTTTGGCCTCCCTGGTGACTGCTGAACACCAGCAGCGCTATCCCGGCAAAGCCCACGACCACGCCTGTCAATTGGCGTAAAGGGGGGAGAGTTTTATCCCTTCCCCATGAGATAAGTCGGGCAGAACTCAGTCAGCGCTGAGCATACAGATTATCCGGCTTGAACAGCAGCTTGACGTACGCCTGCTTCACCGGACTGGCCGCGGCGTCAGGCCGACGCCCGAAGGTGAGCTTCTGCTGTCCTATGCCCACCGTCTCCTCACGCTTGCAGAAGAAGCGGTGAATCAGTTACAGGGCTGGTCAGAAACCATGACTTTCAGCTTGGGTATTGCTGAAAATTATGCCATGACGGTTTTCCCTGCCATCCTTCGTCGCATACGCCAGCAGTTATCCGGCATGCATGCTCGCGTGGTTGTGGATTACGATGAAAGGGTGGCAAAGGGCTGGCAGAGCGGTCATTTGGACATCGCCATCGGTGCAACCCGGTTTTTCAGTGCACCGCCAGAAAAAAGCTGGCTGTCACAGCTTCACTGGGTATGTGCACCCGACTGTATGCCCGATCCGCATCAGCCTCTCGCGCTCATTGTTTACGGTGAAACCTGTTTTATGCGGGAAATGATACGGCAGGCAGTTACCGCTGCGGGTTTTGAATACAAAATTGTCGTTACTAGCTCAAATATGGGTGTCATTACAGCAGCCATCGAAAGCGGGATGGGGATCGCGCTCATCGGACCAGATATATTCCGGCAGAGCACAATGAAGAAAGTGGGCCTGCCTTTACCCGATCTGACGCTTAGCTATGGCATGTATGTCGCACCGCACCGTAACAAAGCTCTCGGAAGAGTTCTGGAAATTTTAGATAGTTTTTTTTATTAAGGTACCCAGTCCTAAACTGAAGGAAACCCTTGGCCTTGAAGTAAAGCAGGGCTGGTTGCATGGAACTTCTGCAGCACCTCTGCACCTACTGGGCCGAATCATTAGACTGGCGCAGCGTTGAAGCCCGTCTGAATGAACTTCCTCAGTCGTCATGGCTAAGATAGGACTCACCAAGTCCGTTGTCGATAAGGCCCAATCCCAGACGCAGGCTGTCGAACTCGGGCATGAGCGAGTGAAAAAGCGTGCGCCTTATGCAATTGTCTGAACGACACCGGCGTCAACACGCAAGGAAGTGCCCGTTGTCGCCGAAGCCTGCTCCGAGCACACATAGATGACCAGGTTTGCGACTTCTTCGGTTGTCGCGAAGCGCTTGATGAGCGTTGTCGGACGCGTCGTGTTGAGGAACTGCTGCTCGGCTTCCTCTTGCGTGATACCCTGCGCCTCCGCAGCCGCTTTCATCCAACCACCCATGATCTCCGAATTGGTCGGACCGGGGAGGACGGAATTGACTGTGACGCCCGTTCCGCCGACCACCTCGGCCAGGCCCCTCGAAATGGCGAGCTGAGCGGTTTTGGTCATCGCGTAGTCGATCAAGTCCACGGGGATAGCGAGTGCGGACTCGCTATTGATGAAAACGACACGACCCCAGCCGCGCTTCATCATGTTCGGCACATGGTGGCGGGAGGCGCGAATACCACTCATGACGTTCAACTCGAAGAGATCGGTCCACTCGCTGTCGCCGATTTCGAAGAAGGGCTTCATGCGTCCCGTGCCGACATTGTTGACGAGAATGTCAGCATCCGGCACCCGCGCAAACTTTTATCAAGATGAAGTCGATATCGACATGAACCCCAAAATCGGTGCGGACTGGATGCATCAAGGGCAACAGAAACATATCGCCACACCGGGTCAGAACCAAAAGCATTATCGGGCTGGAGCACTACATTCTGGCACCGGAAAAATCCACTACGTCAGCGGCAGCAGTAAAAATTCTGATGTGTTTATCAGACTGTTAGTGGTATGACGGTGTACATACCGGGGAGCGAAAACCATTACGCTGGTTCTTGATAACTACGTCATTCATAAAAGCCGCAAAGTAGAGCGCTGGCTGGAAAAGAACACGAAGCTCCGGTTGTTATTCCTGCCGACATATTCACCGTGGCTGAACCCAATAGAACTGCTGTGGTTATCACTACACGAAACCATAATGCGAAACCATCAGTGCCGTTATATGTGACATTTACTGAAACAGGTCAATCAGTTTATGAGGGCTGCTTAAC
>NZ_JBFUHK010000121.1:0-4850 GCF_056402435.1 Rahnella sp. P4_A8
GTGTTCACGCGGTTACCCGCTACATCACCAACGAAGTGCAGGAAGTTTACCGTCTGCAAGGCGTTAAGATTAACGATAAACACATCGAAGTTATCGTTCGTCAGATGTTGCGTAAAGGCACCATCGTTAGCGCTGGTGGCACTGACTTCCTGGAAGGCGAGCAGGCAGAAATGTCTCGCGTTAAAATCGCTAACCGCCAGCTGGAAGCTGAAGGCAAAATCACGGCGACCTTTACCCGTGATCTGCTCGGTATCACCAAAGCCTCTTTGGCGACCGAATCCTTCATCTCTGCAGCGTCGTTCCAGGAAACCACGCGCGTTCTTACCGAAGCCGCTGTTGCGGGTAAACGTGATGAACTGCGTGGCCTGAAAGAGAACGTTATCGTTGGCCGTCTGATCCCAGCCGGTRCCGGTTACGCTTATCACCAGGATCGTGCACGCCGTAAAGCACAAGGCGAAGTGCCAGTTGTACCGCAAGTCAGCGCGGATGAAGCAACGGCTAACCTGGCTGAACTGCTGAACGCAGGTTTCGGTAACAGCGACGATTAATCGTCTTCTGTCGAAACGCATAGAACCGCTCCTTCGGGAGCGGTTTTTTTTTGCCTGAAGTGTGCGAGTTGAAACGATCTGAAAAGAGGAGCCGGAACAGGGAACTGGACGATAACCTGTTCCGGCTATTTGGAAGCAGCGCCGGGATGAGTGGCGCCGGCCAGTTGCGAATATGCAGTGGCAAAAGCACATTAATGCTCCTGGCCTGCTGGTGCGAGGGGCAAAATTACTTTATGGAATCTGCATTCCTGAGAGTTTACTTGTTTGCCATCCGGCGACATTTTCCTGCGAGACGCGCCCCAAAAAACTGTCCCAGTCTTTCCAGACCGGTTGTAGCCCGGCTCGGGTCAATGCGTTCGCTACGTGCTGAGGTGAACGGTTGTCGTGCGGTGCAAATTGTTCAAGTTCAGGATGATTATCGGCATAGCCACCGGGCTGCGTTTTAGATCCTGCACTGACAGTGTTGATCGCCAGCGGAATAACGTGATCCCGGAAATAGGGAGATTCGCGTGTCGACAGTGAGAGCTCGACATCCGGCGCGAGCATTCTGAAAGCGCAAATCAGTTGTAACAGCTGATTTTCTTCCAGCAGGGAAGCCGGTTCGATGCCACCGGTACAAGGTCGCAGTCTTGGAAACGCCACCGAATAGCGACTTTGCCAGTAGGTTTGTTGCAGATACAACAAATGTTCGGCCACCATATAGCTGTCAGTCCTCCAGTTGCCAGAAAGTCCGAACAGCGCCCCCAAACCGATTTTGTCGATTCCCGCACGCCCGAGCCGGTCTGGTGTTTCCAGCCGCCAGAAGAAATCCTGTTTCTGTCCGCGAAGATGATGCAAAGCATAGGTAGGCGCGTGATAGGTTTCCTGATAAACCAGCACGCCATCCAGCCCCAGCGTTTTCAGCTCAGCATATTCTTCCTGTTGCAGCGGCTGAACCTCAATCATCAGTGAATCGAAATGGCTTCTGATCGCGGGGAAATGACGGCGGAAATAGTCCATGCCGACCTTTCCCTTATGTTCGCCGGTGACCAGCAACAGATGTTTGAAACCCAGCGCATTCAGCGCTTCGCATTCCCGCCTGATTTCATCTTCGTCCAGCGTTTTACGTTTGATTTTATTGCTCATCGAAAAGCCGCAATACGTACATTCGTTGGCGCAAAGATTGGATAAATACAATGGCGCGAAGAAATTCACCGTATTGCCGAATCGCTGGCGCGTGAGTTGTTGCGCGCGTTGCGCCATCGGTTCCAGGTAAGGCAGCGCGGCGGGAGAAATCAATGCCATGAAATCTTCACGACTGATTTTGTTGCGGCTGAGCGCCTGTTCGACATCACGGGATGTTTTGCTATTGATACGCAGTGAAATATCATCCCAGTCCAGCGTTGACCACACATCTGTGAAGTTATTCATGACAACACCTGCGAGGTATTGAGGAAACCGGTCAGCGGGCTGGATGCGCTGGCGTGTCGTTGTCTGCCGCCTAATCCGCTTTGACGGGCGATAATCCCGGCCTGAACGGCCAGTCTGAATGCCGTTGCCATAGCAACCGGATCACCTGCGACAGCAATCGCCGTATTGACCAGCACGGCATCGGCCCCCATTTCCAGCGCTTCAGCGGCCTGGCTTGGTGCACCAATGCCAGCATCAACAACGACCGGAATGCGAGCCTGCTCGATGATGATTTGCAGAAAATCACGGGTTTGCAGCCCCTGATTGGAACCGATCGGCGCACCCAGCGGCATGACGGCGGCGCAGCCCGCTTCTTCCAGACGTTTACACAGCACCGGATCTGCGCTGCAATACGGCAAAACAACAAATCCCTGTTTCACCAGAATCTCTGCGGCTTTCAATGTTTCAACGGCATCGGGCAGCAGATATTTTACGTCGGGATGAATTTCAAGTTTCACCCAGTTTGTGCCCAGTGCTTCTCTTGCCAGTTGTGCGGCAAATACTGCCTCTTCAGCTGTTTTAGCGCCCGATGTATTGGGCAGCAAACGGATGCCGAGCTGTTGCAGAGGAGACAGAATATCATCACCTCCGCGACGCAGATCGATGCGTTTCATCGCCATAGTCACCAGCTGAGAGCCAGATGCTTCAAGCGCCTGTTGCATCAACGCCGGACTGGCGAATTTTCCTGTTCCGGTAAAAAGGTGCGACGTGAATGTGGTATCAGCAATTTTTAACATGTCAGCCTCCGGCTATCGCCTGAAAGAGCAAGATCTCATCACCGTCTTCCAGTAAATGAGCTGGCCAGTTATCACGGGGGATAATGACCTGGTTAACCGCCAGTGCGCTGCCTGCAGGGTTTAACGCCAGCAAATTGAGCAGGTTTAGTAACGTGAGCGGTTGACTGAATTGGTGTGGTTCATCATTGACCAGAATGTTCACACGTGGCCTCCGCAGATGGCACAGGCAGATGAACGCGTGAGTTGCAGTGAACGCCAGTTTTGCGTTTTTCCATCGAACAGACGTAATTTGCCGCTCAGTACAGAAGGCAGACCAGCCAGAATCTTCAGCGCTTCCAGTGCCTGCAATGTACCAATGGTACCGACCACCGGGCCGAGCACGCCGGATGTACGGCAGTTGCGCTGTACGGTTTCCTGATCCGGATATAAACAGGCGTAACAACCGTGAGCGTAAGGGGCTTCAATAACCAGAAGTTGTCCGCTGAATCCGACGGCGCTGCCGCTGATCAAGGTTTTACCGGCATCCACACAAACTTTATTAACTGCATGCCGGGTTTCCATGTTATCGCTGCAATCCAGAACGATATCGGCGTCCGATACGGCACGGGTCAATGCTTCTCCCGACAGACGTTCCGTGATGGCCACCGCTTCGCAAAGCGGATTCAGGCGCAGCAGTTCACGCTTTGCCAGAACGGCTTTGGGCTGATCGAGATCTGCCGTACGGTAGAGGATTTGCCGCTGAAGATTGGTGATATGCAATTGATCGTCATCGGCCAGAATCAGCTTACCTACGCCTGCTGCTGCCAGGTACAAGGCTGCGGGAGAGCCGAGGCCACCAAGGCCGACAATCAGTACTTTCGCCGCCTGTAATTTTTCCTGTGCCAGCGGACCGAATTCCTCCAGCATCAACTGGCGGCTGTAGCGCATAAAAGCCGCATCGTTAAGCATCTTGCGGCACCTTGCTGGCGCATAAGGCCAGCAGTTGTGCCGTCGCTGCACGCCAGTCCGCCGCCTGAGTAATGGCACTGACGACGGCTATACTGCCGACGCCGCAGTCGAGAACCGACGCCGCGCGGTCGATGCTGATCCCACCAATGGCCACCGTCGGAAAGCTGCCATCGAGCTTCTTAACATGTCGGGTGAGTTCTGCCAGCCCTTGCGGCGCCGAAGGCATATCTTTGGTCTGCGTCGGGAAGATATGGCCGAGGGCGATGTACGAAGGATTCACCGCGACAGCGCGTGCCATTTCAGCATCGTCATGCGTGGAAACGCCCAGCCGTAAGCCGGCCTGACGGATAGCCTCAAGATCGGCAGTATCCAGATCTTCCTGACCCAAATGCACCCCATACGCCTGATGCTTGACCGCCAGACGCCAGTAATCGTTGATGAATAACCGGGCCTGATATTTTTTACCGAGCGCGATGGCATCAATAATTGCTGGCTCGGCTTGCTCATCAGGCAAATCTTTCACACGCAGTTGCAGTGTTTTAACGCCCGCGTCCAGCAGACGGGCAATCCATTCCACGGTATCAACGACCGGATATAAACCGAGGTGGAATGGAACGGCAGGAAAGGATTGAGAGGACGGATTCATTTGCTGCTCTCCGAACTGAGGTTATCGGCCGGGTGATAAAGCTCACCGCCGCGCGAACGGAATTCGGCAGACATCTGCGCCATACCGGATTCAACGAGTTCTATTGGCTGGGCTTTGGCTTCAAGCGCAGCGGCGTAATCGCGAACTTCCTGAGTGATTTTCATCGAGCAGAATTTCGGGCCACACATCGAGCAGAAGTGTGCAACTTTGCCGGATTCCTGCGGCAGCGTTTCATCGTGGTAGGCGCGTGCCGTTGCCGGATCGAGAGCCAGATTAAACTGATCTTCCCAGCGGAATTCGAAACGCGCTTTTGACATGGCGTTATCGCGGATTTGGGCACCGGGATGGCCTTTAGCTAAATCGGCAGCATGTGCTGCGATTTTGTAGGTAATCAAACCCTGCTTAACGTCTTCTTTGTTCGGCAGGCCCAGATGCTCTTTCGGCGTGACATAACAGAGCATGGCGCAGCCAAACCAGCCAATCATCGCGGCGCCAATACCGGACGTGAAGTGATCGTAACCC
>NZ_JBFUHK010000122.1:0-4835 GCF_056402435.1 Rahnella sp. P4_A8
CCATTTCCCCGAAAAAACGGGTGTTCTCGGTTCATTGATTTTTACCCTAAACCGGATGCAGGGAAAAGTGACACCCATAACCGTCAGAGCGCTGCACAATGCGGCTCTTATGGGCGTCTGGCCTGATTATCTTCAGGGCAAAAATCAATAAGCAGTGTCCTGTGCAGAATTCAGCGCGATAACCTTCGTCATTGTGCGCCAGTCCGTACAGTTTGTCCTGATTTCACCGGATAGTTGCACAACCTGCCCGCGGCTACAATCAGTGAACAATCACACAGGAGAATTCCATGTCACACACCTCAATGACTTACCCCCTCGGCGACAGAGAAGTGGCGCGCTTAGGTTATGGCGCAATGCAATTGGCTGGCCCCGGCGTTTTTGGCCCGATCAGCGATGAAGCACGGGGCATTCAGGTGCTGCGTGATGCCCTGGCATCTGGTGTTAATCACATCGACACCAGCGATTTTTATGGTCCGCATGAAACCAATAAGCTGATCAAAAAAGCCCTGCATCCGTATCCCGATAATCTGTGCATCGTGACAAAAGTCGGCGCACGACGTGATGAAAAAGGCGGCTGGTTACCGGCTTTCAGCCCGCAGGAACTGACGCAGGCGGTGGAAGATAACCTGCGCAATCTCGGGCTGGAGACGCTGGAAGTGGTAAATTTGCGCAGCATGCTCGATGAACGTCAGCCAAAAGAAGGGTCACTGGCACCGCAGCTGGAAGCGCTGATTACGCTGAAGGAGCGCGGCCTGATCCGTCATATAGGTCTGAGCAATGTGACTGCAAAACAGGTCGCCGATGCACAGAAACTGACGACGATCGCCTGCGTTCAGAACATGTATAACCTGGCGAACCGTCACGACGACGCGCTGGTGGATAGCCTGGCTGAACAGGAAATCGCGTATGTGCCGTTCTTCCCGCTGGGCGGTTTTTCGCCGTTGCAGTCAACGCAGCTTGATGAAGTAGCGGCACAATTGCAGGCGACGCCGATGCAGGTCGCGCTGGCCTGGCTGCTCAAACGCTCGCCGAATATCTTGTTGATCCCCGGCACGTCATCGCCGCAGCATCTACAGGAAAATCTGGCCAGTGCGAAGGTGATTTTGTCCGATGAAGTGATGGAAAAACTGAACGGAATAGCGGGTTAGCTCTCACACATCCCCCGGCACATCATGCGGGGGAATGGTTTCCCCGGTGGCTGAATCTTCGCCCCGTGGTATTAACGGAGTCTGGTCACTCACAGCAATTCATGGGCCTGCGCGCAGATCAGTTGTCTCAGCCATTTCTGCGCATTGCTGTCATCAGAACGCCGGTGCCACAACAGATAAAACGGGATCTCCGGCAATGCCACCGGCGGCAGGGTCATCACGATATTGGGGTGTTTCTCGCTCACTACCACGCTGCGTTTGAGCACCGTCGCGACATACCCCGTCTGCTGCACCACACCGGCAACGCCAGCCATGGTCGGCAACGTCAGACGAAGTTCACGAGCCAGCCCCATCTCCCTGAGTTGTTCATCGACCAGACCATAATGATTTCCTTCCGGCGAGACCAGAATATGGCTCATCCCGAGATAGGTTTCTAACGTCATGCCGTTGCGTGCCGCATCACTGTCGCGGCGGATAAGCGTGACAAATTCATCACTGAACAAGGGCTGCGATAAGATGCGGTTTTCCGGCCGGGTCGGGTGAATACCGATCACCACATCAACCTCACCGGCATCCAGCATCGACACGGACGCATCGCGGTCGGTGAATGTCCTCACATGCAGTGTCACTCCGGGCGCCTGTTCGCTGATCGCCCGCATAATGCCGGGCAGTAACACCATCAGCGGATATTCGGACGTGCCAAGCGTAAAAGACATTTTTCTGTTTTCCGGCGCAAAATTGTCGTCCGGAGCCAGCAGATGACTCAGTTCGTTAAGTGCTTTTGACACATGCAAACCGATCTCTTTTGCCCTGGCGGTAGGCAGCAAACCGGAAGCACTGCGGATAAACAGCGGATCCGCAAAATGCGTTCGCAGGCGCGACAATGCCGCGCTCATCGCGGGCTGACTGACCACCGCTTTGCTGGCGGCACGGGTCACATTCCGCTCTTCCATCAGCGCATCAAACGCGACCAGCAGATTCAAATCGAGACCCTTAAAATCCATAAAACGTATATTCCTCTATATGCTTTTCTTATTTCAATTCTTACTGATATGAATGTGATACTCGCTGCGTGCACCACATTAACCCTATAAAAATGCAATCAGCCAGAGGAATTTAACGATGTCAGACAACAATAGCGAGATGGCAAATCGTCTTATCGCGGAGCGTAAAGCCGTTGAAAAAATCTATCAGGCTTTTAGCCTGCATGATCCGGACTTAATGGATGAGGCAGTCACGCAGGACTGGAAAGATATTCCCCTCGCGCCAGGTCAGGCATCCGGCCCCGAAGGGTTGAAACCGATCATCCGGGGGTTCATTGAGGCTTTTCCGGATGTGAAGATCACCATCCACGACCTTCTTCAGACCCCGGGGAAGATTGCCGTGCGCGCAGAAATTACCGGTACCCATCACGGCAACTTTATGGGCATCGAACCGACCGGCAAATTTGTCAGCATCCGGCTGCATGAATTTCATGAGCTGAATGGCGAACGCGTCACCACCACCTGGCATCTGGAAGACTGGTTTGGCGCGTTCATGCAACTCGGTCAGTTCCCGCCGCAGGGTTAACAACCGGACAACAATTAAAGGCAAGCGCTGACCCGTCTGATAGATTTCATTTCGGATTGTCTGGCGGTGAGGCGGGTGCGGCGAACCAGTTATCCTGAGTTACCATGACCGCCGTTTCCGGCTGATTCACAAAATTCGGCGACATGATCTGCACATTAAATTCGTTGAATACGTCCTGAATGTGACTGTGCAATTCGCTTCTCACTGTGGCAAGAGATTCGCCCGGCTGGAGATGCACCTGCAGTTCATAAGCGATGTACCAGTCCATCAGGCTGAGCTGGCGCACCAGCGGCTTCTGCTGAAGATCAATACCTCGCGTGCGACTGGCGGCCAGTTCCAGCATGGCATGAACCTGCCGCCACGGCGTGTCATAACCGATGGTGACGCTGGTCGTCAGATTAACGCCACCTCCCGGGTTTTGTGCGCTGAGATTGGTGATTTTGCCGCTAACCACCACAGCATTCGGCACCGTGACAACGTAACTTTCGCGGGTGATAATTTTAGTCGCCAGCATGCCGATTTCACTCACCAGCCCTTCGTTATCGCCGATGCGGATCACATCGCCTTTACGCAGTGCCCGGGAATAAATCAGCACCAGTCCGCTCATCGCATGATTCATCACGCCTGCAGAACCCAGCGTCAGCATCAGACCAAAGAATACGCTGACACCTTTGAAGGCCAGTGAATTTGCCCCTGGCAAAAACGGATACGCCGCCGACAGCGCAAACAGCCAGACCATCACGGAAATCAGTTTTCGCGTCGCGCCCACCGTTTCAGGATGCAGACCGGGTATCTTAAGTTTTCGGGTTTCAACCCGTTTTAACATTACTTTCAGCAGCTTGAGAATAAACGCCGTAATGAGGAAAATGATTGCCACGATCATCAGTCCGGGAAACGCCGACACAATCGCTAATGCGATTTTCTGCACCACATTTACTGACCAGTCGCCCAGCGATTCGCCCCAGATACGTGTCCACGGATATAAACGGAACAGCCAGCTCAGCCACAGATAGAATGCAACGATACTGAGTAGAATCATCAACATAGCGTATAAACGCACTTCAACCGCACCCAGTAAGCTGCGCCACCGGTACGGGATCCAACCCTTTTTCAGCAAAATCTTTGCCGTGAAATACGCTTTCACTTTGGCCCAGGATTTAAACGCGGAGTAATACAACAGGATCAACACCGCGGTGCCCGCCACCACTTTTAGCGTCGCGATCGCCAGATAAGAGGAAGAATATTGCTCTGTCAGAGAGGTACGCTGTGCATTGAAACGCACCAGCACCCGCTGCGCGGCCTGATCGAGCGTCAGATCATCGCCTTCATCCAGATCACTTTCTGCCAGCAGCATCAGCGGCTTACCGTTGATCACAAATATCCGTCCCTGCTGACCATAACGTTGCACAGGCAGAATCTGCACCGGATGGCTTATATCTTCCCTGCTCAGCGAGCGCAGCGTATTACGGATGCGCAGCACACGCTCTTCCGGCGTGGACAAGCCGAACGTGGCCTGCAACATCACCACCGGCTGGTGAAAAATATAAACAGTGCGGGCTTTTTCCTGATCAGACGGCATCTGCCGGGGTTCAGCCGCCTGCAGAGGAAAGGATGCAAAAAACGCCAGCCAGGCCAACAACGCCATCACCTTCAACCTGCTGTCACCCATTTACAGACTCCCCTGCGTTATTGATGTCATTTCTGCAACCGGGTTTGATCGGCATACTTCGCTTTTTCGTAAGGCATCAGCGTCGGAATCCCCGGCCTAAACACAGAACGAACAGTGGCTGTTGTGCCCTGATGAATGAATCCATAAAAATAATATCATTCAGAGATAATCACGTTGGAATAAAGAAACTGACTTAAAAAACCACAGTAAAAGACCCTAAAATAAGCATTTTCATTGAGGGGAAACTTGAATAAATGCTAGTTACTAAGTGAAATTTTTGCTAGCAACCGGACATGTTTTTGTGAACCTTTAGCGGGAGACCGCTTGCGCCTGTCACCCGATGGATTTTGATGCCAAAACCACCGTGAGAGCGACCCAGCCCATTATCTCCGGTTATATAGGGATGTTTTTTTGTGCGCCGGGAGCACTTTTCAGCGCCCGGATATTAC
>NZ_JBFUHK010000123.1:0-4773 GCF_056402435.1 Rahnella sp. P4_A8
AAATTGCACCCGACTGTGAAATAGTGCACAGCACGAGCGGCAATTCGATTGCTGAAACTGAAGATGCTCTGATTTTCCGTAAGGCTGACATCATTTTTGACGTTCATCCGCACGTTAGCCATTCCCGGGTTAGCCAGCATATTTCCAGCGAAGTGCCGGTGATGATTTGCCGCCGATCGCATCCTCGCCTTAGAGGGAGCCTGTCAAGGGAGCAGGCTGCGCAAGAGAGCCATATTTTCGTTGATTCCGAGAGTACTAGTCTTTTATCTAACAGGTTGGATGTTAATACTTTGCTGCAAGTTGACAGGAAATGTCGGTTTATCAGCCCTTCATTTCTCTCCATTATCTCAATGGTAGAAACATCCGACATGCTGGCTTTTATCACAGAACGTTTCTATGAAAAAATGAAAAATGCTTTTGATATCCAGAAGTTGTCGACGGATATGACGTTGCCTTCTCAACCGGTCTATATGGTTTACAATAAAGCAGCACTTAATAACCAGTTTTTCTCAACGCTGGTGAGAAAAATGACAGATACTTTTTTGCAGGAATTTCAGAATAATTCCCCGCGTTAATCAGGGTGTAGCAGGAATAAAAAATGCCAGTCAGGTTTCCCTGACTGGCATCTGTTTTTATAGATTTTAACATTTACATCTGGCTGAGATTACAGCGCAGCAATCGTGGCTTTCTGTTCCGCCAGTTTCACTTTCGCTTCACCACAGGCCGTCAGACGTTCACGCTCTTTGGCGACAACCGCTTCCGGCGCACGCGCCACAAAACCTTCGTTAGACAGCTTGCCTTCGATGGAAGCAATCTCGCCGTCCAGTTTCGCCATCTCTTTGTCCAGACGTGCCAGCTCGGCATCTTTATCAATCAGACCGGCCATTGGGATCAGCAGTTCCGCACCTTCCACCAGCTTAGTAACAGAGACCGGGCCTTTGTCGCCAGCAGGCAGAATGGTGATGGACTCCAGACGCGCCAGAGACTGAATAAAGCTCAGGTTCTGTTCCACACGACGTTGTGCATCCGCACTCGCGCCACGCAGCAGCAGTTCCAGCGGCTTAGCCGGAGACAGGTTCATCTCGGCACGCACGTTACGGATAGCGATGATCGCCTGCTTGATCCACTCGAGATCGGCCAGCGCCAGTTCGTCCGCTTTTGCTGCATCAAACTCAGGGAAAGGCTGCAGCATAATGGTTTCTGCTGTGATGCCTTTCAGCGATTTCACGCGCTGCCAGATGGTTTCGGTGATGAATGGAATAATCGGGTGCGCAAGACGCAGCAAACCTTCCAGCACTTCCACCAGCGTATGACGGGTGCCACGCAGTTGCGCTTCGTTGCCACCGTTCATGACCGGCTTGGTCAGCTCAAGATACCAGTCACAGAACTGGTTCCAGGTGAATTCATACAGAATGCTGGCAGCCAGATCGAAGCGGTAGTTATCCATCGCTTCCCGGTAAGATTTCACCGTGCGGTTATATTCCGCCAGGATCCAGCGGTCAGCCAGTGACAGCTCAAGTTCGCCGCCGTTCAGGCCACAATCCTGATCTTCGGTGTTCATCAGCACGAAGCGGCTGGCGTTCCACAGCTTGTTACAGAAGTTGCGGTAGCCTTCAAGACGCTTCATATCCCAGTTGATGTCACGGCCGGTAGACGCCAGTGCCGCCAGCGTGAAGCGCAGGGCATCAGTACCGTGCGGTTCGATGCCGTTCGGGAATTGCTTCTCGGTGCGCTTGCGGATTTTCTCTGCCAGTTGCGGCTGCATCATGTTGCCGGTACGTTTTTCCAGCAGATCTTCCAGCGAGATACCGTCAATCATATCCAGCGGATCGATAACGTTACCTTTGGACTTGGACATTTTCTGCCCTTCGTCGTCACGGATCAGGCCGGTCATATACACGGTGTGGAACGGAACCTGTGGCTTACCGTTTTCGTCTTTCACGAAATGCATGGTCATCATGATCATGCGCGCGATCCAGAAGAAGATGATATCGAAGCCGCTGACGACCACGCTTGAAGGGTGGAAAGCTTTCAGGTCAGGTGTCTGTGCTGGCCAGCCCAGTGTGGAGAACGTCCACAGACCGGAAGAGAACCAGGTGTCGAGCACGTCTTCGTCCTGAGTCAGCACGACGTCTGCGCCCAGGTTGTTCTCGCTGCGCACTTCCGCTTCGTCACGACCAACAAACACGTTGCCTTCGGCGTCATACCACGCCGGAATGCGATGTCCCCACCAAAGCTGACGGGAAATACACCAGTCCTGAATGTCACGCATCCAGCTGAAGTACATGTTTTCGTATTGCTTCGGCACGAACTGAATGTCGCCTTGCTCAACGGCTTCCACCGCAACTTTCGCCAGCGGTGCAGTGCGCACGTACCACTGGTCAGTCAGCATTGGTTCGATAACTACGCCGCCACGGTCACCGTAAGGCACGGTCAGATCGTGAGGTTTGATTTCTTCCAGCAAACCGGCTTCGTCGAAGGCGGCGACCACGGCTTTACGTGCGGCAAAACGCTCAAGGCCACGGAACTGCTCAGGGATATCGTTGGCGCATGCATCGCTTTCTTCGCCGTTAGTATCGAAGATTTCAGCGGTCTGGCGGATGTCACCATCGAAAGTCAGGATATTGATCATCGGCAGGCCGTGACGTTTACCGACTTCATAGTCGTTAAAGTCATGCGCCGGGGTGATCTTCACGCAACCCGTACCTTTTTGCATATCGGCGTGTTCATCGGCAACAATCGGAATACGACGGCCTACCAGCGGGAGAATGATCTCTTTGCCGATCAGATCGCGGTAACGCGGATCTTCCGGGTTAACGGCAACGCCGGTATCACCGAGCACGGTTTCCGGACGCGTGGTGGCGACCACCAGGTAATCTTTGCCTTCAGCGGTTTTCGCGCCGTCAGCCAGCGGATAACGCAGGTGCCACATGGAACCTTTGGATTCGCGGTTTTCCACTTCAAGATCTGAAATCGCAGTGCGCAGTTTCGGATCCCAGTTCACCAGACGTTTGCCGCGGTAAATCAGGTCTTCTTTGTACAGACGAACGAACACTTCGCGCACGGCGTCAGACAGGCCTTCGTCCATCGTGAAGCGTTCACGCTCCCAGTCCACGGAATCACCCAGGCGGCGCATCTGGCGGGTAATGGTGCCGCCGGATTCTGCTTTCCAGTCCCAGATTTTGTTGATAAACGCTTCACGGCCGTAATCGTGACGGGTTTTGCCTTCTTCAGCGGCGATTTTACGTTCAACCACCATCTGCGTTGCGATACCCGCATGGTCAGTCCCCGCCTGCCACAGAGTATTTTTCCCCTGCATGCGCTGATAGCGGATCATGGCGTCCATGATGGTTTGCTGGAAAGCATGACCCATGTGCAAGCTGCCGGTGACGTTCGGCGGCGGGATCATGATGGCAAAGCTTTCTTTACTGGTGTCACCATGTGGCTTGAAATAGCCCTGTTGTTCCCAGTGCTCGTAAAGCGGCTGCTCGATGTCTTGCGGGTTATATGTCTTATCCATTTCGCTTCGTATTTTCGTCGGTCAATGTGGTGACTGAGGGCGGCGTGGCCGTCGTCAAAGAGAAACCCACGCTGCGATAGGCTTTGTAGCGTTCGCGCGCAAGTTGTTTAAGGGAATCTTCGTAAGGAACGAAGTCTACCACTTCATGGAAAGCAGTAGCAAAATCTGCAAACTCAGGCAGCAGGCTGATGAGCAAGTCGCGTGGCGCATTGCCGCGTTTTCCCGGCCAGCATAATTCTACCGGCGCACCAAAACGCGGGCCTTCACCGGCCAGATTATGGGGCACAAAGTGGTTCGGCTCGCGTTGCCAGAGCGCTTCATCCAGGCGCTCAGCTTGTTTCTGATCTTCACAGGCCAGCAGAACACGTTTGCCCATCCGGTAACGTTCAGCGGCGACCAGACAGGCCAGTGCTTCGTGCGAGCTGAGCTCGCCACTGGCGTCCGGCGCATCGAGAAGAAAGAAGGTTGCCTGTTTCATGATGAGTTCACTGTGCTGCTGAGAAAAAACAGGGGCGCAACTGGTGCGCCCGCCTGTGGAGGGGCTGGCGAACCAGACCCTGATAGTGGAGATTATATCTTATTTAGCAGAGGAATCACTCATCGCCATCCAGCCCTGCACGGTTGAGCAGGAACTGTGACAACAGCGCAACCGGACGACCGGTTGCGCCTTTGTTCTTGCCTGAACGCCATGCGGTACCGGCGATATCCAGATGTGCCCAACTGTATTTGCGGGTGAAACGCGACAGGAAGCAACCGGCGGTGATCGCACCACCCGGACGGCCACCGATGTTTGCCATATCCGCAAAATTAGAATCCAGCTGTTCCTGATATTCATCAGCCAGCGGCAAACGCCATGCACGGTCACCCGCCTGTTCGGACGCGCCGATCAGTTCATGCGCCAGCGGATTGTGATTCGACAGCAAACCGGTGATGTGATGGCCAAGCGCAATCACGCAGGCACCGGTCAGCGTAGCGACGTCAATCACCAGCTCAGGATCGAAACGTTCAACGTAGGTCAGTGCATCGCACAGCACCAGGCGGCCTTCGGCGTCCGTATTCAGCACTTCGACAGTCTGGCCGGACATGGTGGTCAGAATGTCGCCCGGACGGAATGCCTGGCCGCCAGGCATGTTTTCACAGCCTGCCAGCACGCCAATGACGTTCAGTGGCAGATTGAGTTCAGCCACCACACGCATCGCACCGTAAACGGCTGCGGCGCCACACATGTCGTACTTCATTTCATCCATATCCGC
>NZ_JBFUHK010000124.1:0-4762 GCF_056402435.1 Rahnella sp. P4_A8
AACATTTGTGTCAGCATTCACACAGCGCGACAAAAAATGCCATAACGATTGCCAAAGTGTTCGAAGAACGGTATGAATACCCTGTTACTCATTGATATTTAACCATATTGACAGGGCAGGAAATGGCAATGACGATACGTAAAACTTATGGGTGCTTCAAAAAACTTCCTCTCGCACTCCTTTTCTCCGGCTCTTTCATGGCTTCTTTTGCTACCTACGCTGCGACCGTTCCCGCAGGTGTTGAACTGGCAGCCAAACAGGAAATTGTCCGCAACAACGGTAGCGAACCCGCGTCACTTGATCCGCACAAAGTGGAGAGCGACGTTGAATTCAATATCCTCAGCGATCTTTTTGCCGGACTGGTCACGGTAGATAACAAAGGCAATGCGCAACCTTCTCTGGCGGAGAGCTGGGAAACTAAAGATAACAAAACCTGGGTTTTCCATCTGCGCCCTGGAATCGTCTGGTCTGATGGTTCGCCCATCACCGCGCAGGATGTCATTTTCAGCTGGCAACGCCTTATAGACCCGAAAACGGCTTCACCTTATGAAACCTATCTTAGCAGTATGCATGTAATGAACGCCGGCGACATCATCAACGGCAAAAAGCCTGCTGAGCAACTGGGCATCAAAGCGCTGGATAAGCAGACGCTGGAAATTACCCTGGATCAACCGCTTTCCTATTTCCTTGGTATGCTGGCACACCCTTCTCTCTCCCCGATCAGTCAGGCAGATGTGGAGAAATACGGCGATAAGTGGACTCAGCCAGGCAATCTGATCAGCAGCGGTCCGTTTAAGCTTGATACATGGACGGTTAACGAACGCATCACGGCTGTCCGTAACCCGAACTACTGGGATAACGCACATACTGTCATCAACAAAGTCACTTATTTACCGATCGCTTCGGGGACTGCGGACGTTAACCGCTATAAAGCCGGTGAAATCGACATTACTTATACCGTCCCTTCCCCGCTGTTTGCATCGCTGAAAAAAGAGCTGGGTTCGCAAGTCCATGTCAGCCCTTATCTGGCCGTTTATTACTATGCAATGAACACGCAGAAGCCACCGTTTAACGATGTTCGCGTGCGTAAAGCGCTGAATCTGGCGATTGATAAGTCAATCATTGCCGATAGAGTCATGGGTCAGGGACAAACGCCAGCCTGGCATCTTTCTCCGGATAACACCGGCGGTTTTACTTTCGCCAAACCTAAAGAGGCCAGCCTGACACAGGAACAGCGTAACGAAGAAGCTAAAAAGTTGCTGACAGAAGCAGGTTTCGGTCCGAACCATCCGCTGAAATTCAACCTGCTGTATAACACTTCTGAAGCGCATCAGCGCATTGCRATTGCCGCCGCATCAATGTGGAAAAAGAATCTGGGCGTCGATGCTGTTTTACAGAATCAGGAATGGAAAACCATGCTGGATACCATGCATCAGGGCACATATGAAGTGGTGCGTTATGCGTGGATTGCAGACTATAACGAGCCGTCCACTTTTCTGAATACCCTGCGCACGGGTAACAGCGAGAACACGCCAAAATTCAGCAATGCCGCCTACGATAAGGCACTGGATGATGCGTTAAAAGCCACGGACAAAGCGGGTGTGGGCAAAGCCTATCAGCAGGCGGAACAGGTGTTAACCGAGCAGTCGCCGGTCATTCCTTTGTATCACTACGTCAGCGCCCGTCTGGTCAAACCCTATGTGGGTGGTTTCAACGACAGCCTGCTCAATTACATTTATACCAAAGATTTGTATGTAATTAAGCATTAAGCTGCCTTCCTCTCCTTGCGGCGTGACTGCCTGAGGAGAGGCTTTTCAAATGCTACGCACCGCCCTTCTTCCTCTAACCCACTTGCCACGCGCCGCCCAGATGATAGATTGTACGTAAATCACACAAACGGGAGCCGTTATGAAATTCTCGGAAAGTGAGATCCAACCGCTCTGGGATGAAGTCGCGCGTATTATCGGTGATGGTGTCATTAAGATGCGCCACAGAGGAGAACCTCTGAGTGCCGATGCGCTGATTAATTATCTCGACGAGCAACTGGCCTGCGCGACGGGGGTCCAGCGCCGTATTATGCTGGGTGCAGCGATTAATATGCTCAAAGCCGACCGGCGTTGCTGATTGTGCGACACAACAAAACCTCGCAGCCTTTTCAGGCAACGAGTTACTTATCAATGATCCGTCAGTCGCTACTTAGATTGTGCCGCACGTCCCTGCGCAAATAAGAAAATGCGCTGGGTGATATCATCAGCGCCCAGAATATTCCCTTTCTGCTCCAGATTAGCTCTGGCATATGCCACATCATGAGCCTGATCGACCATGCTGATCACCCGGTCACGGGTTGGTTTATCCAGTATTCCCAGTAATGTTGTTAAAATCGCCTGATAAGCATTTGAAGCATAAGTCAGTTGTCTTTCACGTTGTTCCAGCGCGTCAATGCGAACCATCAGGGCCTGCAATTGCTCTTGATGCGTCATAGCAGCATCCTTCTTCACGGGTGGAAATAACCGGAGACAGCGGAGAAAGCAGACCTCCGCCGGTTACTGAATATAAGTTTAGCAGACTTAAAAAAAGTGCAGTCCCTCGCCTTCTATATATAAAGTAAACCTTTGGTCAATGAGCCGTTAACTGCCTCGGCAGATGTAACCGGGATAAGCCACTCATGGCCGTCGGCAACCAGTTTCTCTTATCTGAAAAGTAACAGCAGCAGTACCTGCTTACAGATAGCAAAATGACAAACCGGGGCTGTTATGACATTTTCTGCCACAGCACTATGTGTTCATTTGGGAGAATTCAGTTGAAAAAAACGATGTTGAGTGCAGCCATTTTCAGCATGATGTTAGTGAGTTCATTTGCTCAGGCAGAAGGATGTCTCAAAGGGGCTGTGGCGGGGGGTGTAGTCGGTCATCTGAAACATCACGCTGTTCTCGGCGCGGTGGCAGGATGCGCTATTGGGCATCATCTCGCAGCACAAGCTAAAAAACAGCAGGTCGCGACCGCTAAATAAACAGCATCAGGGCCGCAGAATCCCCTGATGAAATAAGTTTCTGGTTATTCCTGAGCAGCGACCTTTTTCGGGATACCATTAATCGTCATCTTCATATTAGTTCAAATAAAAAGCCTCGCTAATGCGAGGCTTAAAAGAATGCTATGTCATTTTTAATCAAATACGCCATTGATAATCGTAGTGACAATTGCAGTACTCAGGGCAATGAGAACTAAATCATCCCCCACAGCTCGCCATTCATAACCAGGATAATACGGCAACTCGTTCAGCATTGAGGCCGGAACAGCTTTCCTGGCAATGCCCGGAGGCAATGGTTTGCCACGCATTAAATTTTTTGCGATTCCTGGTGGTAGAGCCTGATATCCGGTTAATCCATAGTTAACTGCGAGTGAACGGGCACGTGAGAAGCTTATATCTGACGAGACATGGTCTGGCTTACCATAATTTTTGCGATTCCCGGAGTGCTCAGATGATTTACCATTTCCCTGACCTTTATTGGCGTGGCCATTGCCGTTGCCATTGCCATTGCCATTGCTATTACCGTTGCTATTGCCGTTACCATTACTATTCCCATTCCCATTCCCATTCCCGGGATTAGCAAAAACGGGCGCTGACAGCACTGTCAGAGAAATAACCGCCGCCAGAGCAATCTGGAGTGTGCGACGCTTAAACATGATGGTTGTTCCTTGAGGTGAATGACACTTTTTAAATCTATGTGAGAAAACGCTCTTTCACAATCTCATGTATTCCTATTTTATATTTTTAAGACGATGTAAAGCTTAATAACGCTGTTCTCATTATTTATCAGGATCATCGCCCAAATTATTAATCAAATAGCTCTCATGTTTTCACGGACAAAGACTGCAGGAAAGGTTTGTGGTTCTGACTATTTAAATCAGGTGTTTTCAGTCTGGGTTTGCAGAAGATTTTACAGGGGTTTTGCAGAAGAATTTTTGAAGGGATGAAAAACAAAGGGGGCGCGATGCCCCCGATGTCGATTTCAACAATTTCGCAATTACATATTTGCGATCATGTCGTCGGCAAACTCGCTACATTTGCGCAGCTTAGCGCCTTCCATCAGACGTTCGAAATCGTAAGTCACAGTTTTGGCAGCGATTGCGCCTTCCATGCCTTTGACGATCAGGTCTGCGGCTTCGAACCATTCCATATGACGCAGCATCATTTCTGCGGACAGAATGATTGAACCCGGGTTCACTTTGTCCTGACCGGCATATTTCGGTGCAGTGCCGTGAGTGGCCTCGAACAGTGCACAATCAGAACCGATGTTTGCGCCCGGTGCGATACCAATGCCGCCAACCTGCGCCGCCAGAGCGTCAGAAATGTAGTCACCGTTGAGGTTCATACAGGCGATAACGTCGTATTCAGCAGGACGCAGCAGGATTTGTTGCAGGAATGCATCCGCAATCACGTCTTTAATGATGATGTCTTTGCCGTTATTCGGGTTCTTGATTTTCACCCACGGGCCGCCGTCGATCAGCTCACCGCCGAACTCTTCGCGCGCCAGTTGGTAGCCCCAATCCTTGAAGGCACCTTCGGTGAACTTCATGATGTTGCCTTTATGAACCAGCGTCAGTGAATCACGGTCATTGGTGATGGTGTATTCAATCGCCGCACGAACCAGACGTTTGGTGCCTTCTTCGGAGCAAGGTTTGATACCAATACCGCATTCTTGTGGGAAACGGATTTTCTTCACGCCCATTTCTTCTTGCAGGAACTTGATCACTTTATCAG
>NZ_JBFUHK010000125.1:0-4731 GCF_056402435.1 Rahnella sp. P4_A8
TCCCGGTACATACAATGTAAGAGCGTCTTTGGTGACGGGATTCAACACGTAATCACCGGAGACACGAAGCGAAGAGGCCTCGGCTTCGCTAAAGGTGGCGATAACCACTGCGGAATTATCAAGTAATTTGATCCCTTCAGGGGTTTTTGCCAGCCAGAAAGCGCCAGTTTCTTCACTGACCGACAAGTACTTCTGTTCGTCCGGCACACCGTCGGTGCGAATTAAGGTAATTCCTTCCGCATTTTTCGCCAGGGCAACAGAAGAGTTTTGCGGATCAAGGGTGATTGCGGTGTATTGCGGCAGAACGCGCCAGGTAAGATTGCCATCAATGATGCCGTAACCTTTGCTGGCATCAAAAGCGATAAAGAGATCTTTCGGGCCAAACGGTTCAACCACTTCCATTTTGTCGGTAGCCACATGACGGACACCATCAGGGGAAAGCAGAACGCTGTTAAACGTCAGACTCAGGCGGGCCGGAATGCCGTCACTCAGAGTGGCGTCATCCACTAATTCATCCAGCGCTTTACCGACCTGGGCACCTTTGTGGTCAATAATTTGTGGTTTACCTCCCGCCGTCACCACGGCCAACCCGGATTCGGTAAAGGGCTGGACGCGATCAAAGGCCGGCGGAATCATCCAGTTTCCTGTCAGATCGATGAATCCCCACTTGCCCTGTTGCATGGCAGCGGCGGCACCAAAATGATAGTCACCGACTTTTTCAAAAACAGGTTTAATGACCAGTTGCCCCTGATTGTCTAAAAAGCCCCAACGCTCGCCATTTGCATCTGCAGCAGGCAAAAGCACTGCTGCACGGCCTTCATGGACATCACGGATACATAAATTCTGAACCACAGGCAATGCATTATGCCTTTGTGCATCCGCCTGCGCCGCAGATAACGGCGCAAAGCAACTGTCGGGCTCTGCCGCGATTGCAGCGGATGTCAGCGTCAATAAGGCCAGTGTACTGCTGGTATTCAGAGCACAACGGAGTGCATTTCTTAGCCTTGAAGGTTTGCTGACAATCATTAATTACCTCCGGTACCGCATGCAGGAGCCTTGGCTGGCCAGAGATAAGCCCCCTTAGCATCCACAATGACACGCTGATTACAGCGCACCTGAATTTTCGCCTGAACAGCGCCATCACCGTTTAGTAAACTGACCACACCTTTACCCCCTGCCCAGGCATGTTTCTCGCTGAAATCATTTGCCCAATCGAACTTAGGCAAAATAGCGAAACGCCCTGTGGTATTGATGTAACCTAGCAAATTGCCATAGGTCGATTTCTTCATGGCGGTAGCAAAATTATTGCTCATTGCACCAACCTGATCAAAGTAAGAACCGATCAGTTTCTTGCCTTGCTGATCAACAAAACCATACAGGCCCTTGCTATCACGCAGAGGGATGACGCCAGAATTGGCTTTATCCGCCTGCAGGCTGTCGAGTCCGGCGAAGCGCTGAATCTCATTGCCGTCGTTGTCATACAACACAGTTTCGCCTGTAAGATCGTCATTCATGACCAACCGCGCCATCGAGTTCAATGCCTGGGCCTGTTCAAAACCGTCTAACGGAACCGCGCCATGATCATTAATCAATGTGACGCGGCCATCACTGACCGCGCGGCTCAGATTAAGAGGCGGGATGAAATTGAATTCAGCGGTATAAAGTGGTGGGACTTGCCAGTCGCCCTGACTGTTAATCGCCCCAAAATGAGGGGAAAAACTGAGCATAACCCAGTCGCCATCAACAGAACTTGAAGATGCAGTAATTGCCTTGCTGACAGGGAAACGCCCTGCGCTGTCGAGCAATGCAACACCACCTTCGGAAGGTTGAACCAGCCAGTGGTTGCGGCCCACAGGCTGCGGCCTTGAGAGCAAATCTGTGGCTAAAGCCTGACCGTTTTCAGCGCTGTAGAGGCTGTAATGGCTGGCAAGCGCACCACGCTCACCGGGCTGATCGTTATCAGAAAGCGTAAAAGCACCCTGCCCGATATACTGGAATTTACCGCTACGGCCCGCATCAGGCTCAATCGCCCAACTGCCGTCGGTTCTGATCACGCCCCAGCCCGTATCTGTCTGCGCCAGGGCATAACCGTCATTGAAGGAATCAATCTGAATAAACTGAGGTGCAGCTTTATTGCTTTTACTCGCAATGTCCCATAAGCCCCAGCGTTGGGCATCTTTTTCGCCCCCGGTATAAAACAGCAGTCCGGATGACAAACGCTGAGCGCTTTGCTGAATATTTGCCGGAACGTCTATCGCGTTACCGCTGCGATCAATAAGGTGCTTAACGTCTGTATTGCCATTGTTGTCAGTGGCCCAGGTATAGTCGCCGTTAAACGGGGTGATTTGCGTAAAGACTGGCTGGATAACCCATTTCCCTGCGGCATCGATCGCGCCAACTTTTTTGTTTTCAGTATGGATGATCAACGGAGCCTGAGAAGCCTCTCCTTCAATCGATGCCCACTGAGGATCGGAAAGCACATTCCCCTGGGAGGTGAGGATTGCCGGAGGTTTTGTCGCATCAACAGGCGTCAGAACTGCCCATGGCAGGCTTTGTGCCGTATCTGTGGTTGCTTGCGCCAAAGCATTGATGTCATCGGTCATCGGCGTCGTGGCCAATGGTCTTAACTGATAGTCTTTCAGCGCTGTCAGCGTGGCGTCATTAAGAAGCGCTACGCCGTTATTGTCATAGATCTGCGCGACCTGAGGCGTTTTCCCCTCAGTTTGCATCACCCAAAGACGGTTRCCCTGTTGCAGAACTTGCGGCTTATTCACTTTCAGCGAAGCAACCTGATTATCAGCACCGATAATCACAATGCCTTTACTGCCCGTTCCCAGCGTAGCTTTACCCCAGTCGAGGATGTTTTCAGATTGATCTGCAGGAATATCCTGCACTTTTTCCAGCTTATTGTTGAGCAACTGTTTGCTGCTATCCGCAGCTGTAACCAGCCAGCTACCTGAAGCCAGCGGACGTACAGATTTATATTGCTCTTTATTTAACGAAACACCCTGCCGGTCAACGAACATCCAGACGTTTTTGGTTTTCACCGCAACGACATCACCACTAAATTGCGGCTCGTCGCGGGTTTTCAGGATCATCGGGTCAATCGCCCAGTCACCATTTTCATCGAGATATCCCCAGTAACCGTCTTGCGCAGAATCACGCTTTTTAGCTGGAATCAGCCCGGACTGAGGCAAATCCAGTGCAATGACATCATCAGGCAGAGAAAGGGAACGATTTGTGGAGGCATTCCACAAGGCAGGCGAAACTTGCGTTTGCACACTTGCCAATGCCTGACCGCGCACAAATCCCTGGCTGTCGAGAGAAACGGCAAACGGCAGCGTTTTTATCACTGCACCTTTGCGATCAATCAGTACCAGACGGTTATCGGTCACGACCAGCGCGGTGCCTTGTGCATTGAAATCGGTTGCCCGCGTAAATTTAGGTTCAATAACCCAGTGGCCTTTCTTATCGATATAGCCGAATTTATCGCCTTTTTTCGCAGCAGCCAGGTCGTTCACAAAACCCCGGGCTTCACTGAAATCAGGCTTGATCACCATATGCCCGGTGGTATCCACGTACCCCCACAACGGTTCGCGGGATAACCCGACCTGCACAGGGGAAAGCCCTTGCTGGAAAGGCAACTGGCAATCCTTGGCCGTTTTTGCATTGCTACACGCCCGTAACAGTGCGTCATCCGCATGTACCGGCAGGCTAAAAAAAGCATTCAGAACCAGGGATAACGCACTGARGTTTCTGACATATTTGAATTTTTCGGAGCAATTCATCCGATGCCCTTATAACTGGATAAAATTAGAAAGTGTAGCGCCCGCATTTTTTTCATCACCCGCAGAATGGGCGCGTGAGACGGTAAAAAAACCGATAATAATCAATTTAAAGCGAGCGCACATGCCATACGCCTATAGGGTGTCAGCTTGTGAAAGAAAAAGCAGCTATTTTATTACTCTGTAACGAATGAATACATATTATCAATTCCCGGAAAGAGACGCCTTGTGTGTTACCGCTCACCTGCATTACTCACCCGCCGATAACCTGACAGCAACATTCCAACCTCCTTACTAGAAATTAGATCATTTTCATTTACATGTGTTTGAGTGGCTAACAATTAATCTTCGGAAGATTATTACAACTCTTGATTAAGGTCATTATTTCCCCCTCTTTTGTCTGGTTTTATAGATTCCAGAGCGTTGTGTGACCAATATCACTCCCGGTCCGGGTGGCGTCAAACCTGGCAGTGTTCGGTTACAGCGTATTTCAGGTGTTTTATCTTATTGGGGGAAGTCATGCCTATCGTTCGAGCCAGATTGAGTCTGTTTGGTGGCGACACCGTCGTCATACGTTGTTCAGAAAAATGTCACATTCATCTGATGTGTGAAAATGATGTTGAGCGAAAAGGACGTCACTCAGGTTTCGGCGATATTTTGACGGTTAATGATCAAAATACGGCTTATGTGGGGATCCCTTATAAAGGTATCTGGAATGTTCTTATCGATTCCCAGTGTGACTCACTGGAGCACTCAATAAGTTATATGCCCGCCTGAAACCCGCCATTACCTCCTCGATTCTGCTGCTTTATCTGAGACCTTTATCAGGCGGATGGAAAACCATTTGCCTGATATTTCATGAATTACCAGTCAGCCCGGTCTGCATCACAACGTTACAGTTAACCGCTGACACCATCCAGCAGCAAAATGTTGAATTGCGTAACGT
>NZ_JBFUHK010000126.1:0-4686 GCF_056402435.1 Rahnella sp. P4_A8
CTTCAAAGGTGAAGTATTTCTTTTCCAGCGTCTTATAAGTGCCGTTTTTGTGTATTTCTGCCAGTGCATTATTGATCAGTGTCAGATGTGCCTGATCATCCTTACGCAGTCCGATGGCCGTGCCTTCACCCAAATAACGGGTGTCGTTTAATGGCTCCCCGGCGAAGGCATAACCTGTGCCTTCCGGGGTTTTCAGGAAGCCCGTTTCTGCGGCGGCGGCATTGGTCAGCGTCACGTCTATGCGACCTGATGCCAGATCCTGATTCACGAAATCCTGATTCTGATAGGAAACCACATCCACGCCTTTTTTCTGCCATTCGCCCTGGGCGTAGGCTTCCTGTGTAGTGCCCTGAGCAACACCCACCGTTTTTCCTTTCAGTGAATCGGCTGTGGGTTGCAGGCCGCTCCCTTTCTTCGCGATCAGCACACTTGGCACGTGGTAAAGCATGTCGGAGAAAGTGACCTGCGTTTTACGTTTTGGTGTCATGGACATTGCAGAAAGTACCGCATCAAACTTTTTAGCATTCAGCGCTGGGATAATGCCGTCATAGGCGGTTTCGACCCACTCACATTTCACTTTTGCCTGCTGACAAATGGCGTTACCTAAATCGATATCAAAACCGACCAGCTTGCCATCTGGCGCTTTTGATTCAAAAGGTGGAAATGACGGATCCACACCGAAACGCAATGTCGTCTCCGCATGTGCCAGCCCGCTGGTGGCCGATAATGCCGCGATGATCAGCAAGGGGATTTTATTCACAATTGTTCTCCGGTGGTGCCCAATAAAAACAAACCCCCGCCCGGCTGCGGCGAGGGTAAAGGAATTATTCATATTTTGAATATGACGATTGCGATATCTAGGGTCAAGCGCCAATCTTATCGTCAAAATGGTCATTAGCGTGACATAGGGGGTATTGGTTTTTGGGCAGAGTAAGTGAGGGTTTTACCGGGTCTATAGCGGCAGAGGGGCTGCGTTTATTCTTAAAAACAACAGGATAAATATTCCAATGTCTGAAGATATCAGGCAAAAAAATCGCCTTTACCCACAGGAGTAAAGGCGATTGAAGGTCTGCATTTGACTTAAGATGACATTGTCAAAGACCGTTCATGGAAGATTACTTGGCTTTATCGATGAAGACTTTTAATGAAGAGGCTTTGTTATCAAATGACACTGCGCTAAGGTCGGGAATCTTTTGACCTGATTTCACATCAACATAAGACCCTTGATAGTCACGCTCAGAATACAGGCGGACGGTATAACCCTCAGCAACCTCTATTTGGGAGATGACATTATCGTAAGTATCTCTATAATCGCCCCTTTTTTCGGCGCTGAGCCGTGGAATATCCCCGTAAATCTGTAAGAACCCGCCACGATCATAGCTTGCTTCACGAGCTTCTGCTTTAACGACCTGAACAGAGGAGACTGCTTTGTTCATTTCGCTGAGATACCTGGTCAGATCATATTGAGATGAAGATGGAAATAGGTTCGAAGTTCCTTTGAATTGACATTCTGTGAATAAACGCACCCCCAACGAACTTTCTGGTATCGTAAAGGACGACACTTGATCATTGGCGTCAGTACCGTTTTTCATCTTAACACCGTTTAAGCAATCGATGTCCCCAGTGACTTCCAGGCTATCGCCAGTATAACCAGCGTTCTGGAACAGGGTGACTTTAAGACCGGTCACAGGCTCTGGCTGCGGTTCTGGCTCAAAGCTGGTGACCACCATTTGGGCCACAACTGCCGGATTAGGTGACACACGCTGAATGACAATGGTTTCACCGATAGAAATGTCTTTTTCATCCGACTTAACGTGTGAAATAGCGCCATCTACAGTCTCGGTACTGTAATCACATTTGCCATTATCGCAGTTGAAAATATAGTTGCCTCTCTTGCTATCATTAACGATTTTAGCAACATAAGAAGAACCATCTGCGCTGTGGAGTTTTTCTTTATCAAAATCAACGAAAATATACGGCACGTTATTGATTTTCGACACACTCATCGACTTCACGCTGCCATCAGAGATCACCGGGTTATTACCGTCGAGCATATCCTGCGTGACCGTAATCTGACCAAGAACAGCCTGATTCGGGTACTCACGTTTGACCGAAATGACAGAACCTACTGCCAGGCGGCTTTCAACATCCCCTGTACGGAATGAAGCTTCTTTACCTAAACTTTTCTTGTTGCTGTAGTAATAGTGAGTGCCTTCTGTGCCGAAAAGATATTTCCCGTCAACATAGGCTGTATATGCCGTGCCACTCGTAATTTTGCTGGAATCGAGATTCATGTAAACACGTGTTTGACCATCATCCACGCTGACCAGAATAGCTTTCAGATCGGTCTTATCGATAACCGGATCTTCATCTGGTACTGGGACATCGGAATCATCCGGAAGCGGCGTGTTTTTCACTTCTTTAACGATATTACCCAGTTCGTGTTCCGGAGTATCGCCACTGATATCCCACAGGATCG
Organism: Rahnella sp. P4_A8; assembly: GCF_056402435.1. Lineage (NCBI taxonomy): Bacteria > Pseudomonadati > Pseudomonadota > Gammaproteobacteria > Enterobacterales > Yersiniaceae > Rahnella > Rahnella sp. P4_A8. Next base: position 2,480 of record NZ_JBFUHK010000126.1, read on the forward strand.
CACCACCGAAGCCCTGATCGAGAATGTAATCTACTTTTTCATCAATGGACTGCGGATCGTCATAGGTCAGGAATTCTTGCTTGGTTTTGCTGTAGAGATACGGAACGTGTGACTCTGGGTCCCAATAGCGCGTGTATTCGCCACTGGCCAGTTTTTGCTTGAGCACATACCACGGGTTGGTACCTGTAAACTGATCCGCATCATCCCATGCACCTTTTACGGTTGCCGCGCCGGTGTTAAACATGCCCGGCAAACCAGGAATGAGTTCTGTACCCGGCACATGGCCCCAGCCACGACCATAATATGGGATTCCCATCATCAGCTTGGTTTTCGGCACATTCCAGGTTTCGACATAGGCCGTCATGGTGTCAGCCACGTTCAGATCTTTATCTTCATCATGGCTGTTTTCATACAGCGGTGCGTTATGACCGGTTAGCGGATCGAAGGCACCGTGGATGTCATACGCCATCACGTTCACGCTATCCAGCAATGGCGTGGTTACCGCCGGGTTGATGAACTGAATGTTGTTGTGATTAGTGGTGACCGCCGCAGAAAGTTGATAATACTTATCATCTTTCAGACCTTGCGCATCCAGTTTGGTACGCAGCGACTGGATTAGTTTAGTGAACTGGTTTTTCTCAGCTTCGGTATTCGGATATTCCCAGTCAATGTCGAGGCCGTCGAAATGCCATTGTGCCATGTAGCTGACCATGCTGTTGGCCAGTTTCTCAATACCTGCATCCGTGGCGGTTGCCGCTTCGAAGACACCTTCCTGGGAGTTATTCCAGCCACCGACAGAAATCATATGCGCCACGTTGGCCGCTTCAGTCCGTTTATCCAGGTCTTTAATCAGTCCTGGGGCTTTATCGGTGTCATGCATGGTCACCACACCGTTTTTCACCACCGCAAAACCGTAGTTCAGGTGGGTCAGACCAGAGTAGTCCACTTTATCAGGGGTAAAGAAGTTATGGGCTTCATACACGCCCCATTCCGGGAAGTAACCAATCACTTWACGCTGTGCAGCTACGTTGGCTTTTTCACGGTTCTGCAGATCGATAGCGTCCTGGCCGGTATACGGCGTGAACTGGAAGCTGATGTAAGGCTTGATGTTAATAGCATCACCGGATACCCATACTGGATCGGTTCCCGGGCTAATACCCTGGTCAACCCACCATTGTGCAGTCCAGTAGTATCCCAGGAAGCGAACGGTATCGCCGCCTTTATAGGTGCGGTTTGGATCGTAATCCTCAGAAATAATAGCCAGTTCCTGTTTTGGCGCGACTTGCGCTAAGACAGTACCTGGGAAGTTGTTTTGCGATGCGTTGGTATACGCAGTCCAGGTGTGACCACCATCTTTGGTGATCATCATTGAGTAATCGAGGCCGGAGAAGGTGTTAGTCTGATCGCTTGCCGTCACAGTGGCGGCAGACGAAATTATTGGGAATCCAATAGCAGAAAACAGGATTGCTTTAGTTAATTTATTTAAGCGCATAGGTGACTTCCTAATTTGTCTATAAACTCGTTTATTAACAAGGATACAAGAAATACGCGCCTTTATATCATTTGCATTATTTGCATAGTATTTAATTATATATTAAGAATGAGTAAATTAAACTTACCCTTAATCATGTGTATTTAAATAATAAAGGTACTCGCATCATTTAAATAAATGTTTTGGCTGCCAATTATAAATAAATGTGATTATTGGGGGGGGGCTGAACTCACGATCAGCCTCTCGCCATCCCACCAACTGACTCCCTCAAGACCTTGTTTTTGGAAACGTTGGGCCAAAGCGGGGAGGTTTTGGGTTCATCCGGTCATAAATTGTGGATCTGGAAAGACCCATTTTGAGCGCGACAGCGGGTAAGCGGAGAACCTTAACATTAGATGATGTCATGGCTTATTCTCCTGAATCATATTGGTTTGGATGCAGGAAGATTAGGGATGTGGTGGTTTTTAAAAATATTTTTGCTTTCTCATTTTTTTATTGAAAGCCGCAAGTACTTAATTTTTTATTTTAATGAAAATTAATTTCAAAGGAACTTACGGTTTTTTGATTAAAAGCTTCGACGATGTACGTGGGATCATACCAGATTGGGTACAAAATACGCCATGGGAATCAGTGAGGTCCATGTTGGACTATGAAAATACTGATATTCAGCTTTTATCAGAACAGCTCACTGATGAATTCACCCCGACGGACCTTT
>NZ_JBFUHK010000127.1:0-4550 GCF_056402435.1 Rahnella sp. P4_A8
GCTGTAAAAGAGTTCCATTTCTTCCTGATAGTCCATCAGGAAAGCGTGGTTATCCAGCTCATCAATACCGATATGACGGCCAGAACGCAGCTGGCTGTCGAGAGCAGGAAACACTGAGTTCGCCAGTGCCTGCGCCAGCTTAGCTGGCATTATGTGTTCAATATTTGTCGATGACATGGGCCTGCACCTTGGCTCCGTAATCATTGATTGCCTGCCATTCGGCATGCAATCCTGAAAAATCTGCTTCAGCCACACCAAGGCGCACAGCCTGGTCGACCACAATTCGCGCGACATCAAAATGTCGGGCACGCGGATACTGTTTAAGATATTCGCGCATTACCATGCCCAGATTGAGCGGCGTTTTTTGTTGCTGATAAACCTGTAATGCCTGTTCAATCAATGCCGCAAGTTGTTCGCGGATTTCGTTAAATTCTTCAAACTCAAGATCTGGCGGAAGTTCGCCGGTCACTTCCTCGCTGCGCAAGGCCAATTCTTCATCGCGCATATCCAGCAGACGGTCAGCATTGGCGAAGGTCAGCGTCCATGGCTGATCAAAATAGTTCTGAACCGACTGGCGCAGACGCTGGGCGAACACCCGATTTTTATCCATGTCGATGGCGGTACGGATAAATTTATGCACATGCCGGTCATAGCCAATCCACAGGTCAATAGCCTGCTGGCCCCAACTGGTAATACGGTCGAGTTTGTTCTGCAGGTCGAAAACCAGTTTGTCGACAAAGCTCAAATCGAGTTCGACCATCGTGGCATCCTGAATACGCATAAGATGCGCCTGCAACAGGTTACCGGCCGCCTCGAGCGTATCCTGCAATTCACGCAGCGTGCCGGAAGTTTCTGACAGGAGGATTTCACAACTGGAAATTGCCGCACGCCAGTCTTTATTGAGCAACGCGGCAATGTCGTCTTTCACGCCCTGCTGCTGCTCGTCCATGATCCGCTGGGTCATGTCGATGCTGTCAAAAATTTCAGCTACGGAGTATTTAAGTGGCGCGTAAACATTGCGATGCCAGTGAAAATCATCACCGCCCTCTTCGGCTGCATCGGCTGCACGCTTGAGTTCCTGAGCAACGATCGACAACTGCATAGACAACCGCAACGTTGAGAACTCACGCTGGCGGATGTAATAATCTGAAATGCCGATCGCCAAAGGCGTCAGGCGATAAATGGCATTACCGTCGGCCAGTTCACTGACAAAACGGTTGAGCAAACGCTGACGCACCATGTCATTGATGGCGTTATTGGCACGTACGGTGATGGTTTCATTTGTCTGCTCAAATCCCTTGCTGACATGACGAAACGCGTCGACCAGCTCACCCTCACTCATTTCTCCATCAAGGCGCTCGCTGTTTAATGTGGCGATTGCCAGAAGAAAAGCCAGCCGCTCCGTTGGCAGCGAAATTGAGAAATCATTTTTGCGTGCCCAGGCGACCAGTTCGGGTACAGTCTGGGAAAATTCACTCATAATTCGTCCTTCAGAATGGGTTTGTGCGCCATCACGTGGATGTAACGTCCCAAACTAACAAAAGGTTCCTGACGACAATAACGCTGTTCCAGCGCCAGAAGCTCATCAAAATCCTGTTTATGTTGTTGTCTGTTTCGCAAATAATCGTGGAACACTCTAACACCGGTCTTGCCGCTGATCTGCATCCCAAGTTCTTCCAGCCACTGGTAAACCTGTGCGGGTTCCAGCGGGTGATCGGGTAACAGGGAGCTTTTTTTGATTTTTGGCACACCCGCTTCAACATGAGCAAAATTGCCAAGGATCATGTGCCGCATGACCAGACCGTGGATATTGTAAAACATCAGTGATATTGCGCCACCGGGCGTCAGACAATCGACCAGTGCGGCCAGAGCCTGTTGAGGTTCGGCCAGCCATTCGATGACCGCATGGAACAATATCAGATCAACCGGCTGTTCCAAATGTTCGGCGATATGCTGAGCCGGACATTGTACAAATTGCATGTTGTCGCTCACACCTTTTTCCAGCGCAGCCGCCTCGGCGCGGCGGATCATCTCACCGGAGAGATCACACAACAAGACCTTATGTCCTAAAGCTGCCAGTTCACAGGCCATTTGTCCTTCACCGCCGCCCGCATCAAGGATGCGCAGTGGCCGCTGAGGCAAAGTCTGTAGTAAATCATGCAGATCCTGACCCAGCACAGCCTGACGGATACGTCCCTTTGTTGTGCCGTAGATATTGCGCGAAAACTTCTCGGCCATATCGTCGAAATTACGATCCTGCATGAAATGAACCCTGTTTCTAAAAACAATTTGTTAATGATGGCTGTGCGGTGATACCGGGTGAAGTGCTATTTTGGCACAGGCTGGCATAGAATAAATCATCCTGACGCGGATTCACGCCCGGATGTCGTTTTTTCACCCAAAAGGATCGGTTTCTGATGTTATTTATCCTAAAAAAGACGCTGGGGGGCCTGCTATTACCTCTGCCATTTATTCTGCTCTTCATGGCGATTGCACTGGTGTTGCTGTGGATGACCCGCTGGCAAAAAACCGGAAAAGTGTTTTTTTCACTGAGTTGGCTGCTTCTGTTGCTGCTCAGCTTGCAACCTGTTGCGGATAACCTGCTGCGTCCTATTGAATCGGTTTACCCCACTTACCAGGCCAGTGGCAATGTGCCGGTAAAATATGTTGTCGTACTGGGCGGYGGTTATACCTATAACCCGGCGTGGGCACCGAGTTCTAATCTCATCAATAACAGCCTTCCTCGCGTGGCCGAAGGGATCCGCATTTACCGGGCAAATCCCGGTTCAAAAATGATCTTCACCGGTGCGCGGGCCATGACCAACCCGATGAGCAGTGCTGCGGTCGCCGGGAAAGTTGCGGAGAGTTTAGGGGTGCCGGAGAGCGATATTATTCTGCTAGACAGGCCACGGGATACACATCAGGAAGCTTTGCAGGTTAAAGAAATGCTGGGAGAGCAGCCGTTTGTGCTGGTGACGTCGGCAAACCATCTGCCGCGGGCAATCATTTTCTTCCGGCAACTGGGACTGAACCCTATTCCGGCACCGGCGAATCAGCTTGCGATAGATTCCCCGCTCAATCCTTGGGAAAAAGCGTTGCCACAGGCACTGTTCTTGTCTCACAGCGAGCGGGCATGGTATGAAACGCTGGGGCGCGCATGGCAATGGATGACGCTGCCGGCACCCGCAGCGAAGTAACTCAGTTAAGCCACGGCAACAATTGTTGCCGTGCATAATCGAATTGCCGGCGATCGAGCTTACCGGTATGAATCAGATTCGCGACTGATTCCCACACCAGATACAACCAGCGCCGTGCGAGGAATGTTTCTGAAACAGGTGCTTTTTGCAGATAACTGAACAGCAATTGCTCGCTCATGCCTTTTTCCCACAACCTGAAAAGATCAAACTCTCTCGGCGCCCATAACACGGTGCCGGGATTAATCATTGCCAGCAGTTGATCGCTGCGAGGATCTTTGAGCATGCTGCGCAACGAGAGATTGCCGTGTACCAGTACCGGTGTATCGTCGAACTCTTCAAATAGCTTAGGAATGCAGGCACGGGAACGGAAAAGCAGCGTGCGGTCGTCAGGTGTGAGTTCGGATGCCTGTAAATTCGATAACGTTGCCCACAACACCTCCACCCGCTGCGGGTACCAGTTTTCCCAGCGATTTTCCTGCGTGCTGTCAACAGAACCTACACAACCGTGGCTGTCAATCCGGTGCCACGCCAGCATCGCCTCGACAATTTGCTCCTGCAAGATTTGCCAGCGTTCAGGGGTGCGTGTTGGCGCTTCCGCCGATACGCCGCGCAGACGTTCAATCAGCAATATTTCCTGATATGGTTTCTGATGCGTGGTGACCATGCCATAAACCGTCGGCACCCTCACCACGCCCTCCCGCGCCAGCATTGATAATTTATAAGCCTCCTGCCCGGCAATTCCCTGGCAAGTAAAACTCTTCGCCATCAATGGCATCGCGTAACCCTGCTCATCATAAAGGGAAAAAAGAYGGGCATAAGGCTGCTCACTGACACATTCGAGGCGGGATAAACGCTCGCCCAGCACAATACTCAATTCGGCTTTTAGCTGTTCCATAACGTGTTCGCAGTGACGAATAAATTAACGTTTATGATGAAAGTTTCAGGAAAGGATTACCCCGTTTCAGATCAAACAAAAACCGGATAGTCGGGGCAGAAACAGGAAGGCAGTGCGCAAAACGAAAAGAGAACAGTGATGACAAAACGGAATGCCGGAACATTCCGCTTTTATGACTTTTTATACTCTGTGTGGTCAGGAATTTTTATGCCCCAAAATCACGCGCACACGTTCCAGATCCTCAGCGGTATCGACACCCACAGAAGGAATGGCCTTCGCTACATCAACGTGGATTTTTTCACCGTACCACAGCACCCGGAGTTGTTCGAGTAATTCGATGTGCTCAAGTTTAGTCGGTTCCCACTTCACATACTGGCGAATGAAACCAGCACGGTATGCATAAATACCGATGTGACGAAGGAAGACATCACCAACCGTTTCTTTCGACACGGCAAAAC
>NZ_JBFUHK010000128.1:0-4515 GCF_056402435.1 Rahnella sp. P4_A8
GTGAAGTCTCCACCGTCTTCATCTTCGCCTTCTGATGTTTCCAGCTTACCCACATCAGCCGCTATAGAAGAAATGGCGGCAGCCATTCTTGGGTAAAGCTGTCGCGGCACTTTCTGCGGGTCAGCGGGATCGGGCGGAGCCAGAGGGCAAGTTTGTACGGGAAGCTTGATGTGGCCTGGTTCATCAGTGACTTTTTTATTGTAATTCTCCGGGTCATTAACAATGACATCATTGGTACCGGTGTCCTTTTTATTGCCAAAGGATTGGTAGGAAACCACTGGACTGGTCATTAATGCGACGACATTCCCTTTTTCCGGGTCAAATGCCTCACCTTCGAAAATGACATTGGCCATCAATGTACCTGTGACAATCTGATTATTCGCATTTTTAGCCGTCAGATGCATCACACCCTCATCCTGATTGCGTCCTGAGCCGTTTTCAACTTCAAGACAGTGAGTCATCATATTTTCTTTATAATTCCAGCACAGTTTATTTACACCGACTGAGCCGTCCGGCTTGACGTTTTTCCCCACGCCCGCCTTGAAACTGAAACGGACACCCAACTGCGCGATATTTTGATTCATATCGTCCAGATACGAAGCCATGCTTCCAAACGGAATAGCACTATCCGTGGCCTTGGCATTATTTGTTTTTAACAACTTCCAGCCGGTACCAAAGTTTGTGGCTTGTGTATTTTTTTCATCGTTACGATAGAGATAGTCGGCCTGAATGAACGTCAGATCGTAATGGGAAAATGCCTTGCTAAAGGCGGTGGCATAATTTTCGATGGAAAATTTATCAACATCACTTTTTCCATTACGTCCTGGATGAAAACTGATGAAAAAATCGACCTGATCAATCGCCCGCGAGTTATCCGGGCCGATCAGATCGACACGTTCGAGCACCAGATATTTATCCTGACTGTCCGGAGGTTGCTTACAGGGTAAGTCCTCCGTATTGAATTCGTCATCTGCAACTTTCTGATTAGTTGAGCTGTAGCAGCGGTGACTGGTGAAATAACCTCGTGCCTGAGTATTGTCCCATTTAATGTAATCATTCTTATCACTCGGTTCTTCATTTGGCTTATTATTAAAACGCGTGGCGTAAGCTTTTCCTTTTTCATCGGAAGTTAAAATGTCAGGGTTATAGAGAGGGTTAACGATAAAATCTAATTCACCATCCGCATCGACATCGGTGGTTAGTTGAATGTTATCTTTATTTACAAACTGTAAAAAGCCATGAATTTCACCTGCAAGTATATTGGTCAGATTTTCCCTTGCAACTGATTCGATTTGTTTTTTCTTATACAGGGAGAATGAGGTGAATACGACACCCATAATGCCCATGACGATAATCATTTCCAATAAGGTAAACCCTTTACTGTTTCTTACCCCTGGCATACACATTCTCATCATTTCAACGTCATCGAAAATGAGCCTGCAACAATAATCGCGGCAGGCTCCTGTTTTAATAAAGGATAGTTTTAACGCTTTACTTATTTACTGCCTAACACCAGCGCGTTGTCTGAACCGACGGAGCTATCACAAAAACCAGTGCCAACAATGGTTTCTGGAGTTAATTTGTCTTCAGTCAGCGTCTTAAGAATCGGCGCTGTAGCTGTGCCTGATAATGACGTTGGCGCCGATGCTAAATCTCCACCTGCAGCAACTTGCGCGGAAGCAACATAGTCCCATTGCCCGCCAATTTGAGATGCAATATTACGACAATCTTCTGTATCAAGACCATTAATAACAAGGTAGAAACCTTTCATCTTCGTATCAGCAGTCGCGTACTTAACACCACCCAATTCGAACGGGTCGTTTGATATACCATTGAAAGCTTCTCCAACGGAAATTTTACCCATTTTAACCAGAGTCGAAATGATTGAGCCTGTTGTATCGGTTGCACTACCGATATCCGATTTAGTCAGTGACGCTGCAGACGCAGTAGCCGGATATTCAGCGCTGTCTTTATAAGCTTCTGTTGTCCCCACACGGACTGAGTTAGTATTATCGGCTAATTCACTGATATCCTGTGCTGTGAAGGCACGGTTTGCCAACACAACTACACCCGCTGCAATAATACCGATAATGCCCAGAACGATGATGATCTCCAGTAAGGTAACACCACGCTGTTTTTTAAGTTCCTGATACTGATTTGCTTTACGCTTTAATGCAGTAATTGCATTTTTCATACCTTAATCCTTAGGCTTGAAATAAATTTTATAAATCACGTAGTAATACGATCCCGCTGGAATAGAGCAAGATTCTTATAAATAAGAAATATATAGACTAACGTCTTAATGTTGTTACTAACGTTTTAAAGGCAGTAGTTCATGGCCATTCCCTTTATAAAAAATCAATCCCATTAACCAGCGCCGGAAATCATAGAGCAAAAAAAAGAATGCGTATAGATAATAAATCGGATCAAACGAATTAAATGTTATTCATATGAACTATTAGGGGGTGTTAATAATAAGATCATTTTGATGAATATTATATATATAGTCATTGCCTGACTTCTAAATATAAATTTTAGTGATCATTCCGGGTTGGCTTTCACATGAGGAAAAGGTGTTTTTTGTACAGTGTTATCAATTGGATAGAAGGTTTTTTATTCCTTTTCTCTATCCATTTTTTCGAGTGAGTCTGTCGGGTAATGGCTGCTGTCAGATAGCTCATTTATTACGTATTTCCGTAACTCTTTTTATGGAATAATGTCATTTGAGCATTTAAAAAATGCCGGACAGGTTGCCCTGCGCGGCGTTTTATTTTCTTCGTATTCCTCAAAATTCATACCGGCATATCAATTAATAGTGCGCGTAACGGTGTAATGGCAGAAACCGTCAGGCTGTTTTCCTGATGGATAAACGCGCCATCGCCACAGGCTAGTTTTTGTAGCTCGCGGCTGACCGAACCCTGCGCATCAATCTGCCCGTGAATTGATTGCAAATAGGCGCGTGGTCCACGAACCGGCAATGTTATTGCTTCACCCGCCGCCAGTGTCAGTTGATGGATCCACACGTTTTGCCGCAGTTGCAGGCTGCCCTTTTCCCCGTCTGGTGAGGCCAGCAGGAAATGCGTCGCCTCCGGCAGTACCATTTTCTGCGTTAACGGATTCTCGTGTTCAGGACAGGCATCCAGCCACAGTTGCATTCGCGTCAGGGGCTGGGTGGTGCTGGTGTTCAGTTCGCTGTAACTGACATTCGCCTGCGTCGACAGCAACGCTGCTTCACCGGCGCTGACCTGCATGCTGTTGCCTTCGCTGTCGCGGTATTCCGCCGAACCCTGCAACACCAGATTCAGCACATCCACGCGCGGATACGTGCGCGGCTGGAAACTGGCGCCGGGTGACAGCACTTCCTGATTCAGGACGCGCAGGGAAGCGTAGCCCATCAGCTTGGGATCAAAGTAATGGCCGAAGGAAAATGTATACCGTGCCTGGAGCCAGCCAAAGTCAGCGCTACCGCACTCTTTTGCCGTTCTGCTGGTAATCATGGCGGTCGCCTCTCTTAAAAATTTCGATGTATAAATGGTAAGCGTCTGGACGTGTGATTGTTAGCCAGTTAATCTGGTCGCTATATTCAAATTTCCTGAAAGAGAAGAGAATGGCTAAGGATCGCGCACTCACACTGGAAGCATTACGGGTCATGGATGCGATTGACCGCAGGGGGAGTTTCGCCGCTGCCGCCGATGAGCTGGGCCGCGTCCCGTCGGCATTGAGCTACACCATGCAGAAACTTGAAGAAGAGCTGGATGTGGTGTTATTTGACCGTTCAGGTCATCGGACAAAATTCACCAATGTTGGCCGGATGTTGCTCGAACGTGGACGAGTATTGCTGGAAGCCGCAGATAAACTGACAGTGGATGCCGAAGCACTGGCCCGCGGTTGGGAAACGCACATCACCATCGTGTGTGAAGCGTTATCGCCCGCTGCGCAGTTGTTCCCGCTGATTGAAAAGCTGGCGCTGAAAGCCAATACGCAGGTGTCCCTGTTAACCGAAGTGCTGGCCGGTGCGTGGGAACGTCTCGAGCAAGGCCGGGCGGATATTGTGATCGCGCCGGATATGCATTTCCGCTCTTCCACCGAAATTAACAGCCGCAAGCTGTATAAGCTGGCCAGCATATACGTGGCCGCRCCGGATCACCCGATCCATCTTGAAGCGGAGCCGCTGTCTGACGTTAGCCGGGTTAAATACCGCGGGATTGCCGTGGCGGATACCGCCCGTGAGCGCCCGGTATTAACCGTTCAGTTGCTGGATAAACAGCAGCGTCTGACGGTCAGTACCATCGAAGAGAAGCGTAAAGCCTTGCTGGCGGGATTAGGCGTGGCGACGATGCCTTATCCGATGGTCGAGAAAGATATCGAGGAAGGGCGATTGCGGGTGGTGAGCGCGGAATATAACCGTGAAATCGACATTATTATGGCGTGGCGCCGCGACAGCATGGGCGAGGCAAAAGCCTGGTTCCTGCGCGAAATCCCTAAGCTGCTGGCTACGCGGGACGTGAAGTAATG
>NZ_JBFUHK010000129.1:0-4410 GCF_056402435.1 Rahnella sp. P4_A8
GCCCTGGGTAGTATCTGCACGATTGTAACTCAGTGGCCAAGTCACGGGCGAGCTTGCGCCAGATTGAGTCAGATCAAAACCCAACAGGCAGTGTTTTTGTAAACGCGGCGAGCTGACTAAGGTGCCTGTTTTCCAGTCCCCTGGGTTATAGCGGTAACGGAAAGCTGCCGGGATTTCTTCATCACGGATAAAATCGAATTTGAACACCTGGCTAATTAATTCACGTGCGCAGAGACGGAATTCTTTTTCATTTTCGTCAATCTCCGTCAAAGCATCCGCATATTCTTGAGCCTCGATGATATCGCCGTCGATTTGCAACAGGACTTCCTGCATTTCGATTCGCTGCTTTTCCACTACCAGGCGGCCATCTTCACCTGTCAGACGCTCGCTAAGTTGCATCATGCTCTCTTCACCCAACGAGTAAAGATTTTCACCAAACCATTGTAGTTCCTCATCAATGACATACTGTAGGCTGGCAATTGACTCTTCAAAGACGTTGAATACTTCATTGAGAATATTCAGCCACTGATTTTGCAGATCCTCTGCTTCACTCACCAGCACCATGCTGAGGATCTTGGTCGCATTCTCATTGGCGCAGTAGCGATTCAAACGACCAAGGCGCTGCTCCATACGGTTGGGAGACAGTAACAAATCGTAATTCAAGGCAATTTTTCGCCCACCATGCAGATTGACACCTTCTTCGGCCCGACGGTCGCACACCAGAATCTGGCATTTGCTTCCCTTGCCAAAGCGCACTTCTTTATCCGGATTATGACGCTGAATTTTGCCAATAAACGGCATCATCAACTCGGTAAAGACCTGGTCTGCTACCCATGGCTGATCGCAGAACACCACAACATAAGGGAGTTCTCTGGCGTTACTGCCCAGAAGGGTTTCCAATACCTCAGTTAAACGCTGACGCTTGCTGTCACGCTCCAAATTGCAGCGGTCTATCAGTTCTGAGAGGATATCCTGCTCGCCGTCGAACAGAGGGTATTGCAACAGTGCGAGTTGGGGTTCGCTGTAAAGGAATCCCTCCGCAGCGCTCAATGGTACCTGTTGTAAACGACAGGTTGCGAGTCGGGCCAACAGTTCTGGCGTAGCAATAGCGGCCTCAAACAGTAACTGATAAATTGCTGACAGCGACGGGTCCAGTGAATGCATCATTACTGCCGATTCCCGCCAGGCAATCATCATGTCGTTGCTGGCGTTCTTCGTGGAGTATTTTTTTAGCGACAGCCCAGATAAACCAGGCATCAATAAGTTGATACTGGGATTGCTGCGACGGTTGCGCAACAGACGATGGTGCAGCCGGTAGCGGTTACCTATGTAGTGGCGGATTTTATTGATCAACAGATCGCGCGCCTCACTCCGCTTAGGCTGCATTACGTCGAAATGGGGTAGCAACTGTGTAGCCAGCACATTCAAGGTATCATCCTCTGGAAACATGCTGGTTAACGCTTCCAGATTCTCTTCCAGCGTCATATTGTCGTTATCACAATTAAACGCGTAGAAGAGTGAGCCTATCTCTTCACGCTGCTGGATACGCTGCTGAAATATCTGCAAGCCAGTCTCTGTCAGCGGATAATTTTTGGCATCCAGCAGATGCAACATGGCGAGGAAGTTCTTTTCATTACCGGTGACAGGAGTCGCCGACAGCAGCAGCAGTTTTTCGCTTTGCTGCRCCAGTTGGTTCACGCCAGCGTATTGCTGTTCATGCTCGGCGTCCCATGCCCAGGCTCCGACCCGATGAGCTTCATCAATCACCAGCATATCGGGTCGAAACGGCAAGGGGTTTTCCATGCTAAAGGTAGCCATATCAATAATATGGATCGACTCATTCAGCAATTCTTCAAGGTGAAAACGTGCGGAAAGTTCCTGCTGCCACTGGCGGTGAAGAACTTTGGGTGCCACGATCACCACGCTGTGGGTGAACTGATTTTCCGTGACGTGTTGGCGCACGATTAACCCAGCTTCGATGGTTTTCCCCAGGCCTACCTCATCTGCCAGCAGATAGCGTTGGATAGGGTCAGATAACACCCGGCGTGCGACGGCCAGTTGGTAAGGCTCAAGTTCGATACTCGATGACAAAGCAGAGGTTATTCCCGCACAGGCATTGCGCTGTTTCAGCATTTGATGCTGATAAGCCAGGCGGGCATCCTGCCAGAAGGGGGTATAGGTTATACGCTCAGACAGAAGTGTTGCAGCATCGCAGATAGGACGATCCCAGCGTACAAAAATGTCATTTAAACTGACGTCTTCCTGCAGTTTATTAGGAAAGTGCAAACGTACGCCGCCCGGAATAGCACCAACAACACGCGCCAACTGCCAATGGGCAAGTTCATAGTCATAACGATAAACCAGACTTTCTGCATAAAGTTCAGCTTTCTTAAGATATTTTATTTCAAAAGTTTGCTCTAAACCTTCATAATTTGCTGGGGAGTCAAAATACTGAATAAGCGCATCATCATGGTTAAGGCTAATAAGTCTGCCAATTCCATAAGGCGAGTTAACAAGATCGCCTGCAACCAGGGGTATTTTTCTATCCATAATTTTTTACCATTAATAACATAATTTCTTAAGTTATTGAAAATAATATATTTTATTTTTTATATAAAAGACGGTATAACACTATTAACCATAAGGACAATGTCATACATTGCTGCCCTTCCTGATAACTGTCAAGAAAGTTAATCATTTGTTGTAAATTTTTAGATAGAACAAATTGCTATAAGGTTTTTCGTTTTATTAAAAACTTACAACAAAAGAACTTATGGTTTTGAACCATTTTCGGGACAAAAAAAACCCTGCATTTTCCAACGCAGGGTGTATTTTTTCAGGAAATTTTAATATCGGCGCTAGCTAACTTGCTTGATGTAGTTAGTTACAAGGTAGTTGGTGATCAACGTAATATCCTTAGAGAGATTCTGCAATTCGTTCCACTTGCGGATAATAGGCTGGCCATCGATATCCGTTCCAAAATTCCACGAACCACTGCTCCAGGCGCACAGATCTTTAATTTTATTCAATTCTTGTACAAAGCGAGTAATAGGAGGAATTTCTGTCCATCCTTGCTCACCATGATATTCCTGATGTACCTGGTCGATTTCGTCCATCAGGCTACCTAAGGCAAGAATTCCCACGCCATGAAGTAAGCGCGAGTAACGCGGTTTTTTATCCCAGTCAGACGTAAAGACAATCTCCACAGCAGACCAAAAGTTGTTTAACAACCGCACCATCTTCGTATCGTCGCCCAGACCTGTTGCAGGATCCCTGAAACGATAAAGCGCACCTTCACGCAAGCTGGCGTCTATCATTTTGATCATAGAGTTATCTGCAATCACACCATCAGGGTTAGTCGCCGTTTTAATACGTCCAGCCAGCGGACCATCACTGAAATTCAACCGCTGAGTCAGTAAAGAAGGAAACTTACGCAACTGTAAATCGGATGGCAGACGTCCGTGAGTATGCGGAGCCAGTTCATATAGCAACGTTTTAGGTAATGGCTTGGTCGAATTCACCAGCATGAACTGTTCGCGTTGTTCTTCATCATCGTTAGCGATAAACGCTGAGACCGGCATCATGAAAGAATCGATTTTGGCGTCACGTAGGGCAGCGGTGCGCTGTTGGCCATCAACGATGAACCCAGGTTTAATAAAATCTGCCTCATCAGACTGAGGGATAACCAAATACCCCATATTGCCTTCAGCATCCAACGCTTCAAAACGAACACGTTTATCAAAAGCAATGATGACTGGATTAGGGATCATTGCATTTGAACTTTCAATATAGCGTTGAATTTCACGGATATGATTGCGAACTTCGGGACGTTGATAACCTATCAGATTATCTTCACCACGACGAATACGTGATATTGCCGCAATTTTATTAATGTCCTTACCTTCAATGGCGAGGCTGTAAAGTTGTCTTGCCTCACCCTGGCGGATGCGAAGAGCCGGTACACGGTACTCACTCATTACAGTTCCTCTGAGCGTTGTAACAATGTGCGCTGTAAACGATTGTACAGCACCTGAATATTGTGGAATCCACGACGCCGGTTACGTTCGGCACCGCGGAAGATAATGACATTAATGCCAATAGCCTTACAGATATTACACGGGCACTGCTTCCAGGGGCGATCACCCAATGTACGCGCATAATCAGCACGCATTTTGTCAGCATCCTTCTCGCCCGCATGCAATCGCTCATAAGCCATTACTGTTTCCAGGACTTGTGAAAGCGGCAGGTTTCCCTTGTCGTATTCAAACAAAGCATGCAGCGCATCTTTTTCCAGATGTCGTGCAACATCCTGATCTACAGCGCCTGATTTTATTTTACGGCTCAGGCTCGGATTCGCATCAAACTGTGGCACACGAACAGCCGTGTAGGCTGACCCTTCAGGTGTATGAT
>NZ_JBFUHK010000130.1:0-4367 GCF_056402435.1 Rahnella sp. P4_A8
GGGCCGCACAGGGTAAAAAAAACCTGTTTGGTCAAACCGTAAAAGTCATGGAGATGCAGTCCGAGTCTGGCGCTGCCGGGGCAATACACGGTGCCTTGCAAGCCGGCGCATTGGCCACCACTTATACCGCTTCGCAGGGGTTGTTGTTAATGACGCCTAACATGTACAAGATTGCCGGTGAACTGCTGCCTGCCGTTTTTCATGTCAGTGCGCGTGCTCTGGCAACCAACTCGTTAAATATCTTTGGGGATCACCAGGATGTCATGGCTGTTCGCCAGACCGGTTGCGCCATGCTGGCGGAAAGCAGCGTCCAGCAGGTGATGGATCTGGCGGCGGTGGCACATCTGACCGCCATCAAAGGACGTATCCCGTTTATCAACTTCTTTGATGGTTTCCGTACCTCTCACGAAATTCAGAAAATCGAAGTTCTCGATTATGAAGAACTGGCCGCGTTGCTGGACTGGGATGCTGTTACGCGTTTTCGCCAGAATGCGTTACATCCGGACCATCCCGTCGTACGCGGTACGGCGCAAAACCCGGATATTTATTTCCAGGAGCGTGAAGCGTCGAATAAATTCTATATGGCTCTGCCGGAAATGGTGGAGTCATACATGACCAAAATCAGTAAGCTCACCGGCCGCGAGTACCACCTGTTCAACTATTACGGTGCGCCGGATGCTGGCCGGATGATTATCGCGATGGGGTCGGTGTGTGAAACCATTCAGGAAACGGTGGATTACCTTAATGCCAGCGGAGAGAAAGTCGGCGTGCTGACCGTGCACCTTTACCGACCTTTTTCCCTGAAGCATTTCTTTAAATACATTCCGAAAAGTGTCAGTAATATTGCCGTTCTCGACCGGACTAAAGAGCCGGGTTCACTGGCGGAACCGCTGTATCTTGACGTGAAAAGTGCGTTTTATAACAGCGACTGGCGCCCGGTGATTGTCGGCGGCCGCTACGCGCTGGGCGGTAAAGATATTCTGCCTTCTCATATTATTTCTATCTTCGATAATCTGCTTTCTGAACGTCCGCGCGATGGCTTTACGGTGGGGATCAACGACGATGTCACCTTTACCTCATTGCCGCTCTCAGGTCGTGATCTTGATACCTCAGCCAGCGAAACGACCGCCTGTAAATTCTGGGGACTGGGTTCAGACGGGACCGTCGGGGCCAATAAAAGTGCCATCAAAATTATCGGCGACAAAACCGATATGTATGCGCAGGCCTATTTTGCTTATGACTCTAAAAAGTCCGGCGGCGTCACGATGTCGCATCTGCGCTTTGGTCATAGCCCGATCAAATCCCCGTATTTAATCGATAAAGCTGATTTTATTTCATGCTCACAACAATCCTTCGTTAACAAATATCACCTGCTGGCAGGGCTGAAACCGGGTGGAACCTTCCTGCTCAACTGTAGCTGGGATGTTGCGGAGCTGGACGAAAAACTGCCCGTTGCCATGAAGCGCTATATCGCGGCATACGATATTCAGTTTTATATCGTCAATGCGGTCGGAATAGCCCAAAAACTGGGGCTGGGCGGGCGCTTTAATATGATCATGCAATCGGCTTTCTTCAAACTGGCAGACATCATTCCCCCGGCCCGCGCAGTGGAATACCTGAAACAAAGTATTGAGCATGTGTACGGTAATAAAGGTCAGAAAGTTGTCGATATGAACAATCTTGCGGTGGACAGCGGCATTGAATCGGTGGTGAAAATCAGCGTGCCGCAGGCGTGGAAGCACCTTGAGGACAACGTGGTGCCACACAAGATGCTGCCTGCATTTATTAAAGATAYTCTGATCCCGATGAACCGTCAGGAAGGGGATTCGTTGCCGGTCAGCATTTTTGATGGCATCGAGGACGGCACCTTCCCGTCCGGCACGTCGGCATATGAAAAACGCGGGGTGGCGATTAACGTGCCTGTGTGGCAGACGGACAAATGTACTCAATGTAACCAATGTGCCTTTATCTGCCCGCATGCGGCTATCCGCCCTGTCCTGATTTCTGAAGAAGAGAGGCAAAATGCACCGGCAGGGTTCAGCGCCAAACTGGCCAGCGGAACAGAAGATGCCTGGTACCGCCTCGCCGTTTCTCCGCTCGATTGCTCCGGTTGCGGTAACTGTGCGGATGTCTGCCCGGTCAAAGGCAAGGCGCTGTCGATGCAACCGCTGGAATCGCAGGAACACGAAATTGATCTGTGGGAATATGCGCTCAGCCTGACACCCAAAGCCAATCCGCAAAATAAATTCACCGTGAAAGGCAGCCAGTTTGAACAGCCTCTGCTGGAGTTCTCCGGCGCCTGCGGGGGTTGCGGTGAAACGCCTTACGCCAAACTGGTGACTCAGTTATTTGGCGACAGAATGATGATTGCCAATGCGACCGGATGTTCATCGATCTGGGGCGCGAGCGCACCTTCTATTCCTTATACCACTAACCACAAAGGGCAAGGGCCGACCTGGGCCAACTCACTTTTTGAAGATAACGCCGAGTTTGGCCTTGGCATGCTGCTGGGTGTGGATGCGATTCGCGATACCCTCGCCACACAGGTTAAAGCGGCGCTCGACAATGCGCCGGATGCGCCACTGGATGCAGAACTGTCAGCCTGTCTGAGTGACTGGCTGGCAAATAAAGATCAGGGCGAAGGCACCCGTGAGCGGGCTGAAAAAGTAGTGGCACTTCTGGCTTCGCAGACGCCAGGGAAAAATCCGCACACCGACAGTATCTATGCCCACCGCGATTATCTGGCGAAGCGTTCTCACTGGATATTTGGCGGTGACGGCTGGGCCTACGATATCGGCTTCGGAGGGTTGGATCATGTGCTGGCATCGGGTAAGGATGTCAATGTTCTGGTATTTGATACCGAGGTCTATTCCAACACGGGCGGTCAGTCGTCTAAATCGACGCCAGCGGCAGCCATTGCGCAATTCGCTGCCAGCGGCAAGAAAACCCGAAAGAAAGATCTGGGCATGATGGCGATGAGTTACGGCTACGTGTATGTCGCACAAATCGCAATGGGGGCCGACAAAAATCAGACATTGCGGGCAATTGCCGAAGCCGAGGCGTATCCGGGACCTTCCCTCATTATCGCTTACGCGGCCTGCATCAACCACGGTTTGCGTATCGGTATGGGATGCAGTCAGCGTGAAGCCAGGCGCGCTGTCGAGGCAGGATATTGGGCTAATTACCGTTATCACCCGCAACTGAAAGAGGCCGGTAAAAACCCGTTCATTCTCGATTCTGAGGAACCTGAAGAGGATTTCCAGGCGTTTCTGGCAGGCGAAGTGCGCTACTCGTCATTGAAAAAGCTGTATCCGGAATTTGCCGAGTCTCTGTTTAAAAAGACCGAAGACGATGCACGCGAAAGACTTGAAGGCTATAAAAAACTCGCGTCATCCTGAGAGAAAACGGCGAGTCGTCATGGCACTAATCTTTTAATAAACATGTGATATATCAGGAGATGATTATGGCTACCATCGGTATTTTTTTTGGGTCTGATACCGGACAAACAAGAAAAGTTGCGAAGCTTATCCACCAGAAACTAGACGGGATTGCCGACGCGCCCCTGGATGTCCGGCGCGCAACCCGCGAACAGTTTTTATCCTACCCGGTCTTGCTGTTAGGTACGCCAACACTGGGCGATGGGGAGCTACCTGGTGTGGATGCAGGCAGTCAGTACGACTCCTGGCAGGAGTTCACCAACACGCTGTCTGAAGCTGATCTGAGCGGTAAGACGGTGGCATTGTTTGGGCTGGGCGATCAGCTTAACTATTCCAAAAATTTTGTTAGCGCAATGCGGATCCTCTATGACCTCGTCATTGAGCGTGGCGCCTGTGTTGTCGGTAACTGGCCGCGTGAAGGCTATAAATTCTCGTTTTCCGCTGCACTGCTGGAAAACAATGAGTTTGTCGGCCTGCCACTGGATCAGGAAAATCAATACGACCTGACAGAAGAGCGTATTGACACTTGGCTGGATAAGCTTAAACAAGCAGTGCTTTGACCCTCCGGTGATGGCACCTCTGCAAAAAATATAAAACCAGCCGTCTGGCTTAATGCCGGTCAYTTAAGGTGACCGGCATTGTTTTTTAAGGGATATTTCGACCTTTTTTCTCTCACTTCCCTGGCATATTCACGCTCACGTCTCGAGGGCAGYTTTAGCATCGCTGCGTTGCTGTAAAAATGCTTCAGATGACCCGGGATGGCTCCCGCTGATGCCCACGGCAGCCCGATTAACAACCGTAATATCTCCGACACTGCACCGCTAAAACTCAGCTGATAAGGCAGATAATCTCCCTTCAGGCTGAACGCCATCTTGATCATCTGGTAACGAATAAGGTTATAACTCAGCAGGATACCCCACAGTTCCTGCC
>NZ_JBFUHK010000131.1:0-4245 GCF_056402435.1 Rahnella sp. P4_A8
GTATAGTAGAAGTTATTTTTCAGAAAATGTCACTGCAGCAGAATCCTAATCAGCAAAGTCGTGAAGATGCCAAAAAAATTGGCCCCTGAAAAGGGGCCAAAAAATTACTGAAGAGTGTTATTCAGACCGGCAAGTTACCAGCGGTATTTCATACCCAGGTTTGCTGCCCAAGGCTGGTCAACATCGCTGCCGCCAAGGTAGTTAGCCCCTGCGTAAACGGTGAAGTTTTTGCTCATGTCGAACTGACCGCCTAAACCAACGCGGACAGCAGAACCATCAACGCCGTTGTCGATACGGTCGCCATTGATGTTTGCATCGTTGTTAGCATCTTCATACACATACGCCAGTGTGCCGTACGGGCTAATTGCCTGATCTGCACCCAGGTCGAAGGTATAACCCAGATTACCACCCAGCTCATAACRCATGCTGTCATAAGCCTGATCGCTGACATGCATGTTGTTGCTCATGCTGTAATCGTCATCGCCGATAAACACGCCAGTAATGCTTGCGTATGGTGTCAAATAAGCCTGAGGAGCGAATTTCCAGTCATAACCCAGTTTCAGACCAAAGCCCCATGCATCAGTCGAGTTATCACCTGATACTTGCTGACCGTTGCTCATGGTGCTTTCTGTTGAGTTGCTGAAGTGGCTGTAGCTCAGAGAAGTATCGAAGAATGCGCCATTATTGAAGTCCAGGCTTGAGTAAACGCGTGCTGACTGGCTGTCAGTATCCGCATCGGCATCATCCATAGACAGGCTGGATTTTGCGAAACTTGCCGCCATACCGACCAGCCACTGGCGTTCACCGCCACCTTCGGTCACTTTATCCAAACCCACCATGATGCCATTAACGTCCTGATCGTAATCAATCACGCCGTTGTCACCGTTTTGCTGACCGCCGAAGTAGTTAACCCACACACCGCCTTTATCATTGCCCTGGGTGTGACGCGAACTATTCATGCGGTTTTCTAAGGTGTCTTGTTCCATATGCCATGTTGCCACATTGGAAGAAGGCAGGCTCAGGGCCGCATTTGCAGTAGAGGTAATGCCTTGTTTTGCCAGCACGACAGTATCGCCGTACTGCTCAGCCTGATATTTATAAGCACCCAGATCAGCGGTGTTAGCATGGTTAAAGGTCGCATTGCCGCCGTAGATGCGGATCAGCTCTTTATTCTGATAATCAGCAACCTGGCCTTCACCTGTCGCGTTATCGATGCGTACCTGATAATTACCGTTGGTCACGCCATTAACGGCCAGATGACCGTCTGAGTTAATGCCGATAGTGCCCTGATCATAAACATAGTCAGCGGCAGTTTTGTCGCGTGCGTTGTTCAAATCAGAGTTGAGAACATATTCACGGCTACCGATATCGAAAGTACCGTTATCGGTCAGAACCATGTTATGTGTATCAACCTGACCTAAACCTAAGTTCAGCTCAGAACCGCTGCCCACAATGATGGTGTTGGCGTAGAGAGACGCAGTTTCTTCGGTCAATGATGCCTGGCTGCCTGAGTTCAGGTTCAACACATCGGTTTTAACGCCGCCGTGCGCGGCAATTTTCAGGGTTGATGCATTGGTGAGGGAGATGTGATCTGCCAGCAGGGCAGATTCAACAACATTCACCTGAGACCGGTTGTTAACAGTCAGATCGTCAATGTTGGATGATTTGGTGGTGTCCCACTCGGAACCGTTGTTTAGCGCGACATTAAACAATCCGCTTTGATAAACGTCATCGCCAACCAGATAGCCATTGGTACTGCTGAAGACAGAGTAAGGCCAGATGCTGTTGGTGCTGCGGTTATAGAGGGCTGAATCCATCTGAACATTTGAGATAGCTGCGCCAACCCATTTGCTGCCATTATCCAGCGTCAGATTCAGTTCGTCTGTATCATCCCAGCCATTGGTATCCAGCACGCCATCCGCATTGCTGTCATGACCGCCGACGTAATAGTTCTCGTCGAAGGTGCTGACAAAAGCGACGTCACCGGTAATGGTTGAATTATTGAATACGGCATGGGTTTTCATTGCGTTATCTGCGGTGGCACTGGCAACAACAGATAACGCGATATCGTCAGCCTGAGTACCGGCAGCGCTGATATTACCGTAATCGCTTGGCTTATCAGACTGGCCGTAGAAACCGCTGGTCTGCAATTCTGTATAAGAACCTGAAGTCAGCACGGAATCATTAACTGTCAGGGTATTATCAAAAGTATTGCCATTATTTACGTCAGTATCAACCCATTCGTAGCCTTGCGTCAGCGCAATGCCCGCGACGTGAGAGTTATTTTTAATAACGATGTCACTTTCCTGATCCAATGTCACCGCAACGCCCTTGTCAAAGGTGTTCAGGGTTTCATGATCCCGAACGTTGTTAGCATCAGTAACGTCGTAATCGAAGTGTTCGTAAGTATCGTTAATGGTGGAGTTATCAATAGTCAGCTGCAAAGGTGACTGATCATATTCATTACGGGTTGTACCGCAATCGCTCGTCATGCACTCAGAAGTGATCATGCCGTTGACAGTAGTATTGGTGATATTCAGCGTGTTGCTGTTATTGCTATCAAAACCGAGATAATGAGTGGAAATAACGCCGTTAACCACAGCGTTATTGATTGAAGAGTAGATGTCTCCGCCAACGTAACCGTTATCTGCGCCGTCGTTATCCACATATCCACGATAGCCGATATGACCCGCCAGAGTGGAGTCATGATAGAACGTATCGTATACGGTGCCAGAAATATCAGCTGATATTGCGGCAGGTGCTGTTACTGCAACAGCGCAGGCCAGCGCTATTTTAGAAACGAAGAACTTTTTATTCCATGCATGCATTTATTAATCCCTCAACAAAAAATAGTCAGCATGAATCAGCTGAAATTAATTCAGCCACTATGCTTTCATTTATATAACCGAAGAGACAGAAGAACTGTTCGACGGCGGGATGATATTTTAATGGGTGGTATAATTCAACAAAGAAGTTCCTGAGAATACTCACTAAAATTAAATTATTTTAACGGCGGGGGTAATATTATTGGATTTATTTGGCAACCATAATGAAAGTAATTTCTTTAACGGTTTCTGAATAATACTTATAAAGTCATTATATAATTTTACTGCTATTAGGCTTGCGTTCCTCCGGCCTTGTGGATATAACGCAAGGCGTAATCCCGCTTATCTTGTCAGCACCCGAAACAGGAGTCAGGTTTCTGTCATGAGCCTTGCGAGAATTAATGCATTATTTCACGTTCTGTTCCTTTCTTAATAAATAGGGTTATGGTTTTTATTAAAATGTCTATTTTATAGAAATTATTGAATGAGAGTTATCAGAAATGCAGCGGAGTAAACATTACTTTGCTTGACCAGGATCAAACAAGCGTTACCTGCTATTTATAGATAAAGTTTATACATTTTATTGTTTGATTTACGTAGGTGATTATTACACGTTGTATCACGTGTAAAAGCCGTACTTTCGTTATATCGTTGTTTAGGATATTCGTCGTACTATGTCCTTCTGTTCAGTCAAATGCCGGACGTCGCCTTTGAGCCCTGATAGACGCTTTTTAAACCAAAAGAGACCTGCCATTAAATTGAAAAAGCCTGTTTTCAATGTCCGAAGGATCATTACGTTCGTTCTTTTTCTGCTCATCTGCATCGGCCTGTATCTGCTGGCGTTAAACAGTTACTGTGATCAGGGGGGCAACTTTGATCTGGGCGTATGTGCCATCACCTCATTCATTCCTTTTTAGCGGATGCCTGCCTGAATGACTTTTTGCTCAATGCTTGCGCTGATTGCGGGGGAGTAAGAAAACCCTGTTTTTTTGCGAATAGCTTCCCTGGCCTGTCGGGGATGGTAAGATGAACGCTCTGAACATTCAGTGGTAGGGTAGTCAATGTTTGATTTCGCAATGGGCCAAAACAGCCTGGCCTCATTGGTGCTGTGTGCACTTTCAGCACTGTTATTTCTGTTGGTATGGTTTTTCGTTAGCCGTGCCAGTGTCAGGGCAAATGAACAGATTGCTCTGTTACAGGAGATCGCTGAGCAGCAACGCCAGCAGACCGAATTACTTAAAATTCTGGCTGCACAGGCAAAGGGCAATGTGTCTTCTGTTGAGGCAGACGATGACTCTGCGCTCAGCCTGCGTGGTTTTATTCCTGAAAGATAATGTTGTTTTGTTAACCCGCCTTCCGGCGGGTTTTTCGTTGATACGCGGCGTGCATATCTTTCCTTCTCTTCCTCTCTGATCTTCCT
>NZ_JBFUHK010000132.1:0-4185 GCF_056402435.1 Rahnella sp. P4_A8
TGCAGCCAGTTGGGTCAGTGATAATGCAGCCAGTTGGGTCAGTGATAACTGACCGGCGACAGAGATCACCTGCGGATTGTGCGTGAGATCCTGGATTTTGCTCACCATATCCAGCTCTTTCTTATCCGGGCCGGAGGTCATCACGATCGTCAGGCCGGTTTCAGCAAGTCCATCAATCACATTGGCGAATTTGTCATCATCCCAGCATTTGAACGTCCAGCGGGAGGTTGGCTGAATCACAATATATTCGCCGGACACCTGATTTTTCAGAAGTAATTGCTGACAAAATGACTTGTCACTTTCTGAATAATGCATTGATGTCAGAGCGTTATCGGTGGAAATACCAAGCGGTGACAAAATCGACATATTCTGTTCGACAGTATGCAAAATGCTGTGATTTTCGGTCGTCACTAACTGCGTATGACCTGCCCGCCAGAAAGCAGAACGTCGTTTTTTATAGTCGAATCCTAAACGAACTTTCGCGCCACTAAATCGGGAAATCAAAGCACTGCGCCATTGATCGGCAAGATTAATCACCAGATCATAATGTCGGTCGCGGACAGCTTTGAGTAACTGATATTCCTGTTGTAACTGATAGCGGACACCTTGTTTTTTCCATGTTCTGTCAATGACATGGATATGAGATAGCGCTGGATGTTCACTGAGAATAGGGCGAGTTTCTTTATACAGAAGCACATCAATTTCAGCATCGGGGTAATGCTCGCGTAGCCTGTTTATCACCGGCGTGGTCAGCACCATATCTCCATGATGACGGAGTTTCACCAGAAGAATTCTTTGGGGTCTGAACGCTGCGTATTTGGCTTCTGAATTAGGCATTCTATTATCTGATAGTAGAATATAGTGAGTTGATTTTAGGTGAAGAATCGTATGCTGTGAAGTTATTTATCTTCCTGATATAGAAAGATAAATAACTTCATTTATGAAATAGTTAGATTCCACTTAAACGAATAAAGGAATCGTCTCTTTCTGAAACAACTTAACCGAGTTTTTTACGCAGGTTATGGAGACGATACAGCCACAGTAACAGTTGCCACCATTGTTTCGGTCCGCGTGCGTTACGCAGCATTATCCTGCGTGTGCCGGAGGTGTAAATATCGTCGATCATGGCTTTCTGAGCGGCCTGAACAGGCTCGCGGCGAACAGAATGACAAACCGTCAGGGCTTCCCGGGTGACCTGTCTCGGAAACTCCGCATAGATTTTTACCCGGTCTTTATATCGCTTATTTAATTCATCAAGCATCTTGGCAATTTTCAGGTAATGCCGTTGATATTCAACGTTTTTCATTCCGGTTCTTTTTTGGTTACTGATTGACTGACCATGAATGTAATAGCGATAAAGCACCTCTTGGGTGTATTTCACGCGGCGTGCGTTGAACATGAATTCGGTTGTCCAGGGAATATCCTGATGATGCAGGCCGGGTTCAAAATACAGATGATGCTTTTTAATAAGTTCCAGACGATAGACACCTAACCACACTACGTGCAAATAACGGTTTGTTGCCAGCGCCATTTTAAGCCAGTGCGGGCCATCCAGCACGGCAGTCGACGTTAAACGATCGGTGGGGATGATGGGTTTAACTTTTTCTGAGCCGACAAAATAACGTTCACCATTGCATTGTGCGACATCCAGATCATCCTGTTCACACAGTTCAATCAGCGTTTGGTACATGTTCGGATAGAGTATGTCATCGGCATCCGGAAAAGTGACGTACTGACCTTTGGCGATATCCAGGCCAGCATTACGCGCACGCGATACGCCGCCGTTAGCCTGATGAATGACGCGAATATGCGGGTATTTCTCAGCATATTCTTGCGCAACGCACTCGGAACCGTCTGTCGAACCATCATTGACGATAATGATCTCGAAGTTTGTCAGCGTCTGGGCGACGAGCGAATCCATAAAGTTTCGGAACATTTCCCCTGCGTTATACAGAGGGATAATCGCGCTGAGCTTAATGTTGTCGGATGTCGTTGTAAGGGGCATATCACACAATTTCCACTGATAAGGAGGGCAATCAACCGGGCCGGTGTAAGTTTCACAGCCCGGAAAAAATCATTGTTTTCTATCGGGGGGATGCGGCCTCATCCTGAGCATCATCAGGTAGGCAAATACCAGCACAATAAAATACGGTGATTCGCGATTGTAAAACTGGGTATCACCCATACTGAAGTAAATTACCGGGACCGACAGTAATAAAAATTCGTAACCTTTGGGCACCAGCCTGAAGGGATAGAGCAATAATACGGCGAAGAAAAGTACCATAATCAATGCGCCTAAAATTCCCTGTAATGACATTGTATCGATAATATCATTGTGCAAATGGAACTGAAGATTGCGTAACGCTTCCGGGTTTCCGCCTTCATGCTCATCGATGAACGTGGTGGCAAGTGCATTGCGGCTGTCGGCGGACTGACCAAACGGGTGATGTTTGAAAGCATCCACTCCGGCTCGCCACATTGAGAAACGCGCACCGACTGAAGTATTACGCTCCCCGTCATTGTAAGAGGTAACCTCGTTTTGGAGATTATCGAAGCGGGTGAGGACTTTATTGTAATAAGGATGACCAGAAGTCACTGCGGCAATAATTAAGACCGCAATGGCAAAACCGTAGATGATTTTAGACGTATGCGAGCTTTTGGTGAAATCGTAAATAATGCTGCCTGCACTAATAAGTATAAAGAGTATTATTGCAGAGCGGGTTTCTGTGGCAGCGAGAACCGCAAAAGTTAGCGTCATCACAATCAGACAAATGAGCCTGTAATGCTTTAACGCATGATATTTAAGACTGTACATCACCAGCAAAGAAAAAATAGTAAATGTATAGGCGCCGGAAGTCGGAGCGTCAGAATTTATTTTCATTCTTTCGCCTGTCTTTAAATAAACAATGATTCGTATGACGGATATAACGATAAAAAGAATCGTCATAATAGCTATCCCCGTGCGCACTGTCAGTGCAGGGATTTTCCATTTGTGAATGTTATGTTCAATGGCATACAGAATAAATGAAGCTAATATGAGTCTCTTACCGCTAATTTGGTAATGATAGGCAATGAGCGGATATTGATGGTTTACGGTGAGCATAACCCAAAGCAACTTGCTGATACCCAGAAGTAGAATTGTGCAGGCAACCGGGTAGAATTTAATTTTCTTATCAACACGCAGGGTGACGTAGATGAAATACAGGACAGCAATATACGTTGCGATATAAAAGAAATTCCGGGTTATTTCACCAGAGTACATAAAGAAAGAAATGGAAATGGTAATCAATAAGAATAGTAAAGATGCAAGTTTATCGTCAAAAGACGATTTTTTTATCTGTGCCATCAGATTACTTTTCATAAAGAGCTTTTCCTGAAAATCTTATTATTCATATATTTGGTCATCCAGCGCAAGCTGGTCAGGTAGCGACCCTTATGCCAGAGTGCCTGGGCATAGCGTTTCATCTCTTTATAGGAAACCGGCACGTCATGTGGGACTGCGTGCCATGGGGATTGCGCATAATATTGATCATAAATATCGGCCAGTTCTCCCATTCCCCAAAGGTGCCAGGGTTTACATTTACCCGTATAATGAATCAGGATGGTATCTTTCGGGATATCAACTCTCTTTCCCACTTTATTTAAAATGATGTCACACACAAAATTATATCTTTTAGGAAGCAGCAGAACTTCATGTTCCAGGACAATATTAAGTGCGTCCTGGTCAGGGAATTTAAATTCACTTTCCTGAAGGCTAAGTGTCCGGATGATCCGCTCAGTTGTATTTTTCTCAAGCCATTGAGGGATATTGATGTATAAGAATCCTGAGTTGAAATAATTTCCCTTTGTCAGACTTAACTGTGAGCAAAGTTTATTTCTTGCCCGTTGCGTATCGTTGACGGCTGCCAGCGTATAAGGGCTGATATCCATCTCGCTCAGTTCTTTATAACTGCCTAAACATAATGTGTCCGCGTCAAGGTAGAGTAATTTTGATGTGACGCCAGAAAGGATGTAGGGAGTGAATAAACGATAATAAATAGCCTGAGGATAGCGCCCCATCAGCGGTAAATCAGTGAACGCAGATTCTTTAAAAACGTAACAGGTGATGGCCAGCGGATGTTTTGCCGCCAGCTCAAGCAGTCGGGATTTTGATATTTCATCGAGCGCACTGCCAAATATATGAAT
>NZ_JBFUHK010000133.1:0-4172 GCF_056402435.1 Rahnella sp. P4_A8
CTTAATGGGAGTATCAAGGTGAATAAGTTCCAGAGCCATTCCCGATCTTTGATGAGGTTTTCGCCCAAACTTAACTCCTGCCGCCATCGCGACCACTCTGCCCTCGTTGGTACGCTCTAATATTCGTTCGCGTTCCGCCTCTGCAACAGCGGTAAGGATCTGAATCACCATTTTCCCCATCGTGCCTTCAGTACTCAGTCCATTCTCCAAAAATCGAATGGCTATTCCCTTTTTATAGCAAGCATCAACAATGTGGATCATATCTGCGGTATTGCGGCCAAGCCGGTCCATTTTGGTACAAATGATGATGTCGTCTTTTTCCGCTCGGGCAAGTAGCCGTTGCAGTCCTTCGCGTTCGTCTGTGGCTCCCGACATCATATCAGTAAAAATTCGATCATCTCTGACACCTACAGATTTCAGCTCTGTGATCTGCGCCGTCAGTTTCTGATGGCTGGTTGATACTCTTGCATATCCCAGTAATGCCATATTGGTCTCACAAATCGATATTGATACTGTTTAGTATCATAAAGCATAAATCACGATTTTTGATACTTAATACCGGGCCGATTTTAGCAGTCTCAAAACTTATAACATTTGAGACGGCTAAAGAAGAGCAGAACACCCGTTTACGAAAGGATGTGCGATGAGTGATGACATTCTGACCAGCAAACAGACTGAAAACTACGGTCGCTATGTGGCAGAACCAAATGAAGTTCAGCTAGCCCGGTATTTTCATCTTGATGAGCGTGACCTTGCTTTTATTAATCTGCGGCGGGGAAAACATAACCGGTTGGGGATTGCGCTTCAGCTGACTACAGCGGTCTCGTCAAGGTGTTGTGAGACACCGAAGGTCATTACTGAATGGATGTCCGCACGGGCATAGCGTTCAATTTCGTGAGCTAGCCGCTTTTCGGGGATACCATTGGCGTCAGGCGCGCTGGTAATGGGGATGAAATCATCAATAACTTCCTCTACAAAGCTCGGTAGGAAGAGATCTTCCAGATGGAATTCGGTCTCCTGAAACAGCGTGCGCAGGGACTCATTGCGGCGCAAGCGCCGCGGACGGGTGACAGGAAAGGTGGGCATAGGATACCCAGTCTATCTCCACATGAAGTGGACAGCTCAGCCCGGGCAGCTAAAAAGAACGGGAGCGCTCCGATATGGGCAGCGCTCCCCGGATGGTCAGATTTTGATGAAGTTGGTGCCCGACAGGGGGCCAAACGGAAGCTGAGCCAGGCGACCACCTACATCCAGCGATCCAAGATCGACGGAGAAGTAGCCGATGGCATCGAGAATCTTCTTCACTTTCGCCTTCGCGGCTGCATCGTCGCCGGAGTAGAACTGCACGCGTTGCCCRCCGGAGACTTCGGGTTGACCCAGCACGTTCACATCCAGATGGTTCAGCGCCTTGACTACGCGGGCGCCCGGAACGAAATCACGGAAGACTTCGCTGGAATACTTGCCGCCGAGGTCGATGGGCTTGATGCCGTACGCAGCCAGCGGATTGCTCGCATCGTTGCGCTCGGGCGAATCCGGATCGAGGAACTCTACTGGGTTGGTGCCATCGATGACGATGCGTCCGTTCCAGTCAGGCAGCTCCGCCAGTGCCTGACCTAGATCCACCCAACGCACCGCCACGAGTACGACGTCTGCTGCAGCGGCTTCTGCCACCGTTCCAGCCTTGATAGTGGGGCCCAGTTCAGCGACCAATGATGCGAGCGACTCAGGGCCGCGGCGGGTCGAAATGATGGACGACTGGCCGCTTTTTGCCAGGGCGCGTGCCACGTTGAAGCCGAGACCGCCTGAGCCAATGATACCGATAGTCATGATGCTTTCCTTTTCTGTAAGGGCCCCGGCCACAAATCGCTCGGCGCCTGAATTACTTGATTGAAAACTGATACCCCGGCTTGACGCGCGGGGTGGCGAATAAGGAGGACTTCAGGAGAGTCGACCCGCCTTTTGCAACTCCTGGCCTATGAGCTTGATCCCGGCCTCGCCACGAGCCAGAGCCTCTTTGCTGGTGTGCACCGAATAGTAACCCAACACTAGATCATGAGGATGGGGCACAGCTGACCCGAGCACGAAACTTGCGTCTTCCTGCGCGACGAAGTCGATGACCTCACTGGATGGCTCAAACACCACGAGCTCTCCAGCCTCCAGCGATTCGTCCGTCGTCAGACGCCCGGTCGCCAGTGCCACCCATGCCACGGTATGGCCTGGCGGCGGGGTGTATGACCAGCGTTCGCCCTTGCGCAGACGAACCCCCAGATAGGTCATACCGGCAGGCAGCTCGGCTGCGCTGTGCACCCCACCGTATTCACCAATCAGCACGCGCGCAGGTCCAACCTCAGGCACTTGTGCTGGTGCCAGGTATTGGCTGTGTGCTGGTTGGTTTTCCTGTGCGGCAGGCAGCGCCACCCAGAGCTGAAAACCACGCCCCATCTTCTTGCCGATGGGAGCGCCGGTATGCCATACCCCGTCGCCAGATACCATCACCTCGACGCCACCGGCGGGCAATACGCCGGATTCGCCCGTTGAATCCTCGTAGCGAATATCACCTTCTTCCATGAATGTCACAGTGGCGATCCCGGAATGCGGATGCATGCCGAAATTCTGGTTAGCACCACCTGGGCGGAAGTGCACCAGGTCCAGGAACACGAATGGCTTCAGGTATTTTCCAAGATCCGAGGGACTCATCAGGCGCGTGACGGGACCGTGCGTGGAACCACAGGTGCGATGTACGACCGAACGGACCCGGGCAGCAAGGACGGCACTCATGCTGAATTCCTTGCGGACTTGAGTGCCTTGGCCCACCAGGCCAGGTCGTCCAGCATGACGCCGGCTGTCTGTGCAAGATGCGGGAAGTCCTCGAACTGCTTACCCTGCTGCCAGATACCCATGAACTCTACCATGCCGATGTGCACGGCATTGCGCACCGGCGACATCTGCAACTCGACTGCGACCAGTCGCAGCTGTTCAACGGCGCGCGCAGCGCCCACGCCACCATAGCCGACGAATGCAATTGGCTTACGGGCGAATTCCTTGTGCGCATAGTCGAAAGCGTTCTTCAGCACTGCGGTCGGACCATGGTTGTATTCCGGGGTCACGACAATCAGTCCGTCGAAGGTGTCAAGCTTCTGTGCCCATCGTTGCGCTTCCGCGTTGCTCATCGGTCCCCAGGCAGGGGACACCGATTCCGCGAAATACGGTAACGGATGATCACGCAGATCAACCAGCTCAAAGCTCAGGTCGGTACGCTCCTTGGCGATGTTGTGAATCCACTGCGCAGGCTTGTCGCCGAAGCGGCCCTCTCGCGTGGAACCGATGATGATGCCGATAAAGGGTTGGGTTGCGCTCATAACATGGTCTCCAGTGGTTGGCGATAGAGTTACTTTATGCCTCCTCGTATTGATTGACTAGATGGGGTAATATGATTGGACTCATCCATTAATTTAATTAATTGCCAATGCTCGATCTCAATCATGTCGCAACGTTCGTTCATGTCGTGCGTTGCGGAAGTTTTGCCGAGGCCTCACGGCGCCTGGGTGTGCCACCTAACACCCTCAGTCGCCGTGTACAGCAGTTGGAAGAACAACTAGGTACGCGCCTGATGCAACGCACGACCCGTCACCTGTCGCTCACGGCTGCGGGTCAGGCCTTCCACGACCGCTGTGCTGATGCGGTAGATGGGGTGTTCGACGCTGGGCAGGAGCTGATATCGGGCAACAACGAGCCCAGTGGCCTGGTTCGGGTAGCTGCGCCAGCCGACTTCTTCGATTTTTTCCCCATGGAATGGATGAACGAGTTCATGGTCTCGTATCCACGGGTGCGCCTGGAGTTTGTACTGAGTGACGACAGGGCTGATTTGATCGCCGAGCGCATCGACGTGGCCGTTCGCGGAGGGATCCTGGAGGACTCGAGCTTCTTTGCACGCAAGGTTTTTGACGCAGGGACCGATGGCCTCGTGGCCAGCCCGGACTATCTGGCCGCACGTGGTGCGCCTCAGACGCTACAGGATCTGGCCGACCACGACTGTCTGTTCTTCAGTCATCCCAGTGGTCAGGGACTCTGGCGGTTGACTGCCGCTGACGGCAGCGAGAATGAGGTGCGCGCGGCGGGACGCTTCAGCGCCAACACAGCACAGGCTTTGCGCAAAGCGACCTTTTCTGGAC
>NZ_JBFUHK010000134.1:0-4064 GCF_056402435.1 Rahnella sp. P4_A8
ACGTTGTAAGTGCGCAGCATCTTGCTGGCATCACGATCGTTCACGGCAACCTCCTGCATGGAGCGCAAAGAAACAGTATCGCCCGCGTGTGACGGACGGTGGGACTGGATGTCATCAGACATAGGTAAATCCTCTTTCTATACTGACAACATGGCCAGCCACTATCGCAGTAACAACAGGTGAGAACAACCCGCAAGGCTGGCTTTCAGACAGGATAAAACCCTGCGAGCCACAGCCACGGGACTGTTTTCTACTCATATCATTGTAAAACACGTTTTTAGACTCCGTGTAACGAGTCGGGAGAAATCAGGGGTGGATGCCCCGGGAGATTGCAGGCTACATCAGTTATATGTCGGGAATGCGATGTTCACGCAGACCTGAGCTTACTGAGTAGCGTACCGATGTCGGTGACTGACCTGTCTGTAATCAGGCTGTCTGAAACATCGCAGAGATGACAGACGCTTTTCTGAATGAAGGTCTGAAAGAAGTGCTGCAGAACGCAATAAAGGCTGCAGGGGATGCTGTTGAAATGTTACAAACGGTAAAAAGTGGGTCATTAAACTAACCACCTCCACACGTGCCACGCATCACCCGCGGGCATTCGAGCTGAGAAAACAGTAATTACTGGAATACGCTGCTTCTGCAGGGCCTGCAGAAATGTGCATAGCGCGCGCCGTTTATACCGATAACACGCTGTAAATGCAAAATGAAAATGCAGTACAAATAGTTTCAGACCGTGAATATCACTGCAAACCCGCACAATAACACCCACTCCGTCACAAAAATGACTGGCATTCAGAACGCCTGCTATCCTAAAATAGCCATCCAGATGTTAATCCGTCCACACGCTTGGGTGGTTTAACGCGCAAACTGCTTCAAGGCTTTGCCTAATGGGGACATGCAGGACGCATTGCGACAATGGCGAGCTCTGCTCCTCATCTGCCAGTCTCCCCAGTGCTATGCAGTGATATCTAACCCGTCGTATGTAAGGTAAAGAACATAATGGCTAAACATCTCTTCACGTCCGAATCCGTTTCGGAAGGACATCCAGATAAAATCGCTGACCAGATTTCCGACGCGGTACTGGACGCAATTTTAGAGCAAGACCCAAAAGCACGTGTTGCATGTGAAACTTATGTCAAAACCGGCATGGTCCTGGTTGGCGGTGAAATCACCACCAGCGCATGGGTCGACGTTGAAGAAATCACACGCCAGACTGTTCGTGAAATTGGTTATATCCATTCCGACATGGGTTTCGACGCCAATTCCTGCGCAGTGCTGAGCGCTATTGGTAAGCAATCTCCGGATATCAATCAGGGCGTTGACCGTACTGATCCGCTGGAACAAGGTGCGGGCGACCAGGGTCTGATGTTTGGTTATGCGACCAACGAAACCAGCGTACTGATGCCAGCACCTATTACTTATGCCCACCGTCTGGTGCAGCGTCAGGCTGAAGTGCGCAAATCAGGCACCCTGTCATGGCTGCGTCCGGATGCGAAAAGCCAGGTCACTTTCCAGTATGACGAAGGCAAAATCGTCGGTATCGATGCCGTGGTATTGTCTACTCAGCACTCTGAAGACATCTCGCTGAAAGATTTGCAGGAAGCGGTGATGGAAGAAATCATCAAACCTGTCCTGCCAGCAGAATGGCTGAACGCCGGTACCAAATACCACATTAACCCGACTGGCCGTTTCGTTATCGGTGGCCCGATGGGTGACTGCGGTCTGACCGGTCGTAAAATCATCGTGGATACCTACGGCGGCATGGCCCGTCACGGTGGCGGTGCGTTCTCTGGTAAAGATCCGTCGAAAGTTGACCGCTCAGCGGCCTACGCGGCACGTTATGTGGCGAAAAACATCGTGGCTGCCGGTCTGGCAGATCGTTGCGAAATCCAGGTGTCTTACGCTATCGGCGTGGCAGAACCGACTTCCATCATGGTGGAAACCTTCGGTACCGGTAAAGTCTCCAACGAACAACTGACCCTGCTGGTGCGCGAGTTCTTCGACCTGCGTCCGTACGGTTTGATCCAGATGATGGATCTGTTGCACCCTATCTATAAAGAAACCGCCGCATACGGTCACTTTGGTCGTGAACATTTCCCTTGGGAAAAAACCGACAAAGCCGCTCAGTTGCGTGAAGCCGCAGGTTTATAAGAAACCCACGCGTCATAAAATCTCTCAAACCCCGCCCCAGGCGGGGTTTTTTATTGCCCCTTATTCCCCTTTCGTTTCTTATTCCTTTCTTTTTCGCCATTTAAATACCCAAACAGCTTACAACAACCGTTAACCGAAGATGTTATATCTAAATGATTTTAATGGATAATTTCAAAATCACGTTTACATTCATTTAACTTAATACATCATGTAGATGTGCGCCAGTTTGAAATTAGCCGTCTTCATTTAGTTAACATTCACGATTATAAAAACAAAATAACGAATAAAATCCCTTCATAATCATGAAAGTGAAAATCATGCCAAATGTTATATTTATGTTGAATATCATTTATAGCCAAATAAATAACACAAATAGCTAATTTGCATGCCATTGACCTGAACATTCATTGAATCTATTATTCACCCCATCGAAAGCAACCAAACAAATATCAAGTAAAAGGAATTAACGAAATCTTCTTCAGGATAGCGACTTATTAAACATTGAGAAAATGACAATGCCATTAACAAAATTGAAATCATGGGTAATGATTTTAGCGGCTTCCCCATTACTTTTATCAGCATCATCATTTGCAGGAATAAGCGTCTACCCTATTTCGGTTCCTATGCAGAAAAGCGGTGGTGCACAAATTAGCGTAACAACAAACTCCGCCACCACGGAATATGTAAAAACGACGGTAAAGAAAATAAATAACCCGGCAACGCCGCAGGAAAATGAAACAACAATAACTCAGTCATCTGGTAACGGTATTGTTGTGACACCGGAGAAATTCGGACTGGCACCCGGCACCACCCGAATTATACGTCTGATTAATATTCAGCAACCGCAAACAGAAGAAGCCTATCGCGTTTACTTTGAAGGTGTTCCGGGGCTGAATAATAACGGTGGGAAAAGTGACCAGAAGAATCAGACCAAACTCGGCATCAGCATGATCTGGGGCGTACTGGTTACCGTCCCGCCTGCCGCACCGCGACTAGACTTCACGCTGGATCCGGCGACTCGCGTGGTGAGCAACACCGGCAATATTCATCTTAAAATTAACAGTATCGGCTTATGTCCTCAGCAACTCACTGATGACGGATGTAAATGGAGTAAACCGGTAAAAAATAGCATTTACCCTAATCAGCGCGCAACGTTATCTCCGGAATTATTTAAAGGAAATAATTACCGTGTGGTGAAAGTGAAATACTTCAACTGGACAGATAAAACCGTTGGCGTAAAAGAATTCAGCGCAAAATAGATCTCATTATTTTACGTAAAGAATAACTCTTGTTATAAACCCCGCATAGCAATATGCATCTTCTTAATTAGGAATTAAAAATGAAATCAATTATCAAACCACTGCTGGTCACTGCAATCATGGGCTTCGCTATTAACGCTTCTGCTGTACAGAAAGATATTACTGTGACTGCAAACGTTGACGCCACTCTGGATATGACCACTGACACTGGCGAAGTATTACCTTCTACGATGGAAATGACTTATATGCCTGGCGTAGGTCTGGAACCTGTTACACAGATGACCAAGATCTATTCTAACGATGCTGAAAAAGATGTGAACATCAACCTGGCAGGTACCCCGCAATTAATGGATACCGTGGGTACCAACCCAAATATCCCACTGACTGTTAAATACGGCGAACTGACCCTGACTCAGGCTCAGCAGACCATGGCTGCAACTACCCTGTTCCCGAACGGCGATACCACTAACGGTTCCATCATTCAGCCTCTGAAAGTCAGCCAGACCACTCAGGCACCTGTTGCTTCCGGTAACTACAGCGGCGTTGTCAGCGTGGTACTGACTCAGGCAACTGAAACGCCATAAGCGTTCATTCCACCTGAATCACTCCTCATCGGCCTGTTAATCAGGCCGATTCTTTTCACCTCTCAGA
>NZ_JBFUHK010000135.1:0-3897 GCF_056402435.1 Rahnella sp. P4_A8
GCATCACACCGGCATTAAAACTGGCGCATTTCTGTCAGAGCTTTGGCGTGCTACTGGCGTGGCATTGYCCGCCTGATATGACGCCGATTGGTGCAGCCGTGAATACGCATCTGAATATTCATCTGCATAATGCGGCAATTCAGGAATTTGTCGCGTATCCGGCCAACACGCAGCAGGTCTTCCCCGGTGCGCAGGTACCAGAAAACGGGTATTTCTATCCGGGAGAAGAAGCGGGCATTGGCGTGGGCTTTAACAGCCAGGCTGCGGCAGAATTTCCGGTGGTGTACCGTCCGCATGAATGGACGCAAAGCCGCCTGCCGGACGGTGTGATCCACACGCCCTGACAACAGGGTGTTACTTCTGGCGGAAAGCCAGATTGTCCTGATTAAACGGGATGACGTAGGTACAGGAATAATCGATGTCGATAATGTCGCTGAACGCATAAACTTTGCCGCCCTGCAAAATGCCTCTGTTGGTAATGTGCATGGCGGCAATGCCTTTTTTACATCCCAGGATGTGCGCCTGTTCTTTATTGACTGTCACCGCCTGATAGCGGGTGAGGGAATGTGAAATCGCATAGCCCTTGCTCAGAACATATTGCTGAATGGAATGTTCGATGGTCTTCTGATTCAGATCACCAAATTCACGGGCAGGCATACGGGAGTATTCAATCTGTACGTTGCGCTGGCTGATACGCCGCAAACGGGTGAATGCCCAGATAAAATCATCCACACTCAGATCGAAAACCTGCTGCTCTTCTTTATCCGGCCGCCGCTTGTGCAGCTCCAGCATTTTAAAGCTGATTTCGGCGAATTTCTTTTCGGTGATCGAGTTGTAGACCAGCGGATTACTGCTCACGCCGGGGTTAATGTAAATTCCCGAGCCCTGCACAATGCGCACCGCCCCGATGCTCACCAGCTTTTCCAGCGCCTTGCGCACGGTAAAGCGCGAAACCCCGTATTCCTCAGCTAACTGGCGCTCCGGCGGTAACTTCTCCGGCAGCGATCCGCTGTTCTGATAAATCTTGCTCAGTAAATCCTGAGCGATAAATTCGCTTTTTTTCATGAGGTTTCATCCGGGCGTGAAACCGGTATTTGAGCATGAGTGGGCAGTAGTGGGCAAATTACAGCTTATAAACTGTATTTATCTTTAACAGCTTGCAGGCTGTATTTTGTTTTTACAGCTTTTAGGGTGTATTGTTCTCAATACAGCTTATAATTTGTATAAGACGAGAGATATCAGAGCCGCCATAATGAAGACAGTCTATCCGTTAAAAACACTTAACCAGCTCCGTCCGTTACTGGTGGGGTTCCGTAAGGAAAAAGGTCTGACGCAAAAGGATGTGTCAGAAAAACTGGGCGTGACCCAGCAGACATATGCCCGACTGGAGGCAAACCCTGCTACTGCCAGCCTTGACCGGCTGTTTCGGGTATTTAATGTATTAGGTATTGAGATGGTGTTTTCCTCACAATCCGATCCTGAAAAACCCTCTATGGAGGAAATTAAGCCGGATTATTTAAGTACGCCCGCCAGAAAGGAACAATGGTGATGATATGCGTCGTGCGCAGCAGCGTTTAGCGATATGGATGAACGGTATTCCTGTGGGGTACTGGGAAAAGCAAAAAGGCGAGGATCGTTTACAGTACTCGCCCGAATGGACGGAGGACCCACAAGGGCGACCTTTGTCTCTTTCCCTGCCGTTTACGCCGGGTAATCAGGTGCATCGCGGCAATGTGGTTCGCGATTATTTTGACAATTTATTACCTGATCAGCAAGATCCTGCGCAGGCATTGGATTAAGCAGGGCGAGCAGAGCGGGTTAGGTAAACGGCAAATAGAAACCATGATCGATGAGATCATCGAGCTCGTACCGGTCGTTATTGAAAATGTCGCAAGGCAGCTCCCTGCTTCGTTTCCTCCTGAACTGGCAGACGCTATTTTTACCGGGATGGAACAGCAGCGGGTGAGGCTGGAGGCGCAGGTTTAAGATATCAGCACCGCGCGACAAAGCCCCACCGGTGCAGACCCGCGGGGCTTTATTTACACTGAGAATTCAACTTTTTCCTCCCTGAAGGTAACTTCATAATGACTTCGTTATTTCATGGATAGCAGTTTTTCGTAATTAGGATAAATATACGGAATTTTTTCGGTACTCCCATCAGGATAAATCGCTGAAAAATCACTATCCTCTTTTTGTTCAGGCGGAATGAGTGTAACAACTTTTGTTAAATGAATATTCGGTGCAACAAGTATCCGATGTGTATTAAAAAGTTTATATCTGCGTCTCCATTGTTTAAATCCAGTATCTCCACCAAACAATTTCAAGCTAGTAGTATTATCAATGTGATAAGTAACCATTGGGAAAAAATCTGTCTTTAAAATAATATCCCCGCTGGCTTCCATTGCCCTTCCGGTGCCGTAACCATCACTGAAACCATAATCATCGAAATCAAAGATATAATTAGTCTCGATAACCTCTTTTTCCTTTGCCAAGGGATTCCCATCAGCGATCTTAAAACTGACTTTAATGGAATTGAGTTGCCACTGGCATGACCCGCCGCCATCAATAGCAATCCGCTGCTGTCTGATATCACTGTTTACCTGCGGGTTGAATGCCTGCATAAAACCGTTATATCCGCGAATTTCATAGGCTTCATTATTCGAGTTATAGCTTTTAGTCTTGCACCGTTCAGAACGGTAAAGCATTTGCAATGGCAACAGTGTAATGCCCTCAGGAMCCCTGACGGCTATGGTTACTCGCCGGGCATTTTCCGGCGGTGACAGCGTCTGATCTGTTTTGCCATAACAGGCGGAAAGCAAAAATACTGTCGGCAGCAACAGGGCTGTTTTATTTAGAAAATTCAACTTCTTCCTCCCTGAAGGTAACTTCATAATGACATCGTTATTTCATGGAAAGCAGCTTTTCGTAATCTGGTTTTGTATGTATTGCTTTTCCAGTACTGCCATCAGGATAAGTTGCGACCGTGTTTCCTGGTGGTGGATTTGGAGTTTCGAGAATTACAGGTTTATTCATATGGATTATTGGTTCAATATAAATCCTATTGGTGTTAGATGATTTGTAACGGCGTGTCCATTGCTCGTAATCTGTATCACCACCGAAAAACTGTAATGACGTACTTTTGAATAAGTTATTTATAAATATCATCGGAAAAAAGTTAGTTTTTAAATCAAGGTCGCCACTAACCTCTTTTGCTCTTCCTGTTCCATAACCATCACTGAATCCATAATCATCAAARTCRAAGATATAATTAGTAGCGAAAACCTCTTTTCCTTTAACGAGAGGATTGCCATCAGCGATCTTAAAACTGACTTTAATGGAATTAAGCCGCCACTGGCATGGCCCGCCGCCATCAATGGCAATCCGTTGCTGCCTGACATTGCTGTTTGCAATCGTGCTAAATGCCTGCATAAAACCGTTATATCCGCGAATTTCGTAGGCTTCATTACTCGAGTTGTAGCTTTTAGTCTTGCACCGTTCAGAACGGTAAAGCATTTGCAATGGCAATAGTGTAATGCCTTCAGGAACCCTGACGGCTAAGGTCACGCGCCGGGCATTTTCCGGCGGTGACAGCGTCTGATCTGTTTTGCCATAACAGGCGGAAAGCAAAAATACTGTCGGCAGCAACAGGGCTGTTTTATTTAGAGAATTCAACTTTTTCCTCCTTGAAAATGTAAAATGAAATAATTCCTTTTCTATTTCATTGATAGTAGCTTTTCATAATCAGGCTTTATCTTGCGTACATGCTCAATGCTTCCATTGGGATAAGTGATCATCATCCCGACTCCACGTTCTTCATCACCCTGTAGTAATACCTCTTTCTGAGAGTGTAATATCGGTTCAATGGCTATTTTCTGAGTATCTTGAAGTTTGTAACGT
>NZ_JBFUHK010000136.1:0-3756 GCF_056402435.1 Rahnella sp. P4_A8
CCTGGTGACAGAGCCGGTGACAGCGAACCTCAAAACCAACGTCATAGCTGGACAAAGGATCGGGTCTCACCAGCCAGTCATTGACGGGGGCATAAGCTACCGGTCCGGCCGGATCCAGACTCCGCTGACCATAATCGAACACCAGGCTGAACAACCATTGGGTGTCCTCCGGGAGCGCCCCCGCCCAGGCATAAAGCGCGTCCTGTGCCGTTCGGTTGCCATAATCAACCTGCATCAGATAGATAAATGCACGATGCTCCCGTTGCTGTTCATTCCCGCTCAGGCTGACACCGGCGGCATCTTCTTTTTTATAGCGATAGCAAATATGTTCGCCAGCAGGATTGACCGACTCTTGCAGCATCCAGGCTGCAATGCGGCCGGGGTCATCGGGATCAGTCAGTTGTGCCGCAGGTGATTTCCCCAGGCAATGAAGCTGGCCGTCGGCGGTATGAACCAGCCAGAAATCGCCGCTTTGCACGCCCTGCCAGCGCTCAATAAGGTCACTCCCGGCAGTGATTTGCGCAAAATAAGATGTGACACGCCAGGTTTGATCCAGCGTCACCTTTGCGTAGCGTGATACGTTACGGCTGACGATCTGTCCGTCATCGCTGTATTGCGGGATAAGCACCTCTCCGCCCGGCCCGATAAACACGTCTTCGCCCGTATAAAGTGGCACCCCCTTGCTGGTCCGCCTCCTGATGCTGGCGGTCCCGCATCCCCACCCCATACCAAATTCACTGTTTCCCGCGCCACTGCTGTAACTCAGTGTCAGGGCTGGCACATAACCCCGTCCGGGTGAAATAGGCAGGGGCAGAGACAGAGTGGCCATGCCGTTCGGCCCAATGTTTCCGAGCGACTCGCCCATGCCCTGGATGGCGCCTCCGCCCTTTGGCAGAGAGAGACCGTTAACCGGCAACGTTGAAGATTTTTCTGTTTGCTGCATACCGCCTCCTGAGAATGAATGTCACGACTTTTACTGACTTCCTGTTCAATCACACCAGTGTGGCTTGCACATCCTCTTCAAAAGCGGTGCCGCCGTACAGCGCGGTGTAATTCACCTGAATAATCACGTCATTCAACGCATCCAGCAGGGCTTTTTGCCCGGTATGAGCAGGGTTCGGGAACGTAAGTTGCCAGCCAGATATTGCACCGGTGCCTTCAAACGGCAGGTAGCGTTCGTCACCAAATGAGAGTTCAAACAGACCGCTGTCGGTCAGGCCCCGTGAAATCGCCACTTGCTGACTGGCGCGCAGATTCGCAATAACATTGCTGTTATTTCCCGTGGTGGGATCCTGCAAATATTGCACGCCAAGAATATCCGGCTTCAGTAAGGTACTGCTGCCAGTCTGTGTCAGTAAGGCGCGGACGTCCTGCCATGGGCCAATCAGGGTAGGCAGCGAAACAGAAACATATTTTATCTGGCGTAAATACTGGCCGGGATAATCGTTATCGAACAGGGTTTCGTTGAGCGTAAAGCTGAATGCGCCCGTTTGACGCTGCACATCAAACTGACTGCCCAGCAACTGACGCAGCGAGATCGTTTTGGTCATCTCCAAACGGCGGGTATTACGGCTCAGCCAGGCAGCTTCCATCTGCTGAACGTTAAGTTGCAGATTTTCACCGACCAGCAGACCGCGATAACTATTATTCCAGGCCGAGGTATTGATGAATATCGTGGTGAAATCACCAATTTCGTATTGCCAGGCCGATTGCGCATTCAGCGCCTGTGAAATCACAGCGTCATAGGCCTGGTAATACAGAGCCGCCATTTGCCCCGCCAGCCAGTTATACAGAGAAGACTGACTAAAGCGTGCGTTAAGGAACGTCAGTGTCGATTGCAGGTTTTGTTGCTGTTTTTTAGCCTGTTCAAGGGATGTTTGCGCAGACTGCTGGCGGATACTCAGGGTGTCGAGCTGCTTATCGATAGCCTTCAGTTCGCCCTCCGCTTGCTGATACTGAATTTTCCATTCAGCGCGACGGCGGCGCCATTCTTCTGATATTTGGATCCGCTGCGAGGCGGTTTGCGTCACCATCGCAACAGTGTGAAGCGAGTCGAAACTTGCATTGAGCAATCCACCCCATTTGGCGCCCCCGACGGCAAGACCAAAGATATTCGGCACCATATCGAGTGCAGCCCCGGCAACGGACATCGCCGGAGCGACCGCCATCAGCGCTGCGGAGGCTGACAAACTGTTCAGTACGGACTCTTCCTGATCGGTTAAATTATCCTCATATAACGTGCGGTAGTGCGAGAATCGCTGCGCGGTGACTTCACGGCTGGCGAACATGGCATCACGCTCCGCCTGCAGTTCGTTAATCGCCTCCTCTTGTAAGGCGATAGCAAATTCGGAGAGATCTACCGCCTGTTGTTGGTCCAGCTCCTGCAACGCGGCACTTTCCCCACGCTCATAGAAACTCAGCAAGCTGCTACCAAACTGCG
This sequence comes from Rahnella sp. P4_A8, assembly GCF_056402435.1. Classification (NCBI taxonomy): domain Bacteria; kingdom Pseudomonadati; phylum Pseudomonadota; class Gammaproteobacteria; order Enterobacterales; family Yersiniaceae; genus Rahnella; species Rahnella sp. P4_A8. The sequence continues at coordinate 2,441 of NZ_JBFUHK010000136.1, forward strand.
TCAGCGTTGAAATCGCGTTATACAAGCCGGGTAATAACACCCGGAAACGATAAGCCGGAATATTGATCGCCGCTCCTCCCGCCACCTGCAATAAGCTTCCACCCTGCGCCCGCTGCTGCATCAGTTGGGYCGGGTTCGCCGGAGGCGCATAGAGGGAAAGGCTCATCGGTTGCCCGTTAATGCTCAGATAATGACGCAGATTAAACAGCCGGGCGTTGAGCGTTTCCCAGAACGCCAGTAGCTGCACATTAAGAGGGGCAATAAAGTTCTCGTTATCCTGCACGGCCAGGGCCTGATTAAGTCCCCCGCTTAACAGCGGCAACGCCGTGGTGCGGGTGAATTGCTGCTCAAAATTACGCAATACAAGATTAGGGCTGGCGCTCACCTCTGCCAGCGTCTTAGGCTGCCACTGATTGACAATCTTTAATGCGGGATCCGGTCCGAGTAAATTGCTGACCTGCGCATAACCCAGCCTTGCGCAGCCCAGCGCATCCGGCGTCAGCTGGCGATAAAAGTTATCCGCCTGATCAAGGATATTACGCACATACACCATGAACAGATTTTTACGGTAATGAACCGGCTCGCTCATCGCCACACTGTCTGGATCCAGGGGGTTGATCAGGGAATCCGCCAGCAAATCGGTGACATCCGGTGTGATAATCGGCCGGGAATTCCAGTAATCAGGCTGCGGATATAGCGGATTGCTGCTGACCCGCCCTCGCGCAGAGGGATCAAAAAGATAGTGGTACCAGTTACGCGCTTGTGCATACTGCTGCTCCTGGTTCAGCCGCCAGGCAACCAGATACGGCATATAAAAGAACAGCTCCCAGAAATAGATGCCGTTGGCCCCGTTAAAATCCATGGGTAACGCGGTGCCACCGGAAGTTAATGCAGGCTCTTGCGTGAGCTGAGTATCCCAGGCAAGCAGCGCATCAATGCTGATATTGGCCTTCGCGACCAGTTCTTTCGCGAAAAGCGTGTTGAGGCGGATGGGTGAAATAGACGATGTGAATCGGCTGAAATCAAGAAACTGGGCTGTTCCCAGAGAGTTATCCGTGATTGAACCTAACGTCGGGGAGTCAGCCAGCCCTTCTTTCACTTTAAAACTGATTTGAATGACCGAATCACCATAACTTACGCCATTCAGGGTTTGGCTGATGCCATAAGAAATCGTTATCACCTGGTTCACTGCAGGAATCGTGTAAGGAATATTAAGTGAATATCTTTTCAGGCTGTTTTCCGAAGCGTATTCATGTGTTGCCAGCCGCGTACTACTTTTCCAGTTTCCCAAATAGCCACTCAATACCGTCTTGGTA
>NZ_JBFUHK010000137.1:0-3719 GCF_056402435.1 Rahnella sp. P4_A8
GCGTAATGCCGGTCACTTAAGCATTTTTATGAATACAAATTCATTTTTGTGCTTCAAAGGATAATGAAGGAATCAGGCTTATAGCGCTATTTTTCTTCATCGAAGGCCCAAATTCACGGGCCTCATTTCCTTAAGTGACCGGCATTACGCCGAAGCGTGCCTTTTTTGATCGTCGGGTGAGATGTAATTACTGATTACGTTCGCGGTCGATGGCGCGATAACCGATGTCTTTGCGGCAGAAACTACCTTCCCAATGAATGTCTTTCGCTAAATCATAAGCGCGTGCCTGGGCTGCTTCCACCGTTTTACCCAATGCCGTCACACATAACACGCGACCGCCATTAGTGACCACACGTTCATCCTGCAAACGGGTCCCGGCGTGGAAGACTTTACCATCCGGCACTTCTTCCAGCGGCAGGCCATGAATAACGTCTCCGGTTTTATAATCAGCAGGGTAGCCACCGGCTGCGAGCACGACACCCAGAGACGGTCGCGGATCCCACTCAGATGTTTTATCACCCAGACGACCTTCAGCACCGGCCAGGCATAAATCCACAAGATCAGAACGCAGACGTAACATGATCGGCTGAGTTTCCGGATCGCCGAAACGGCAGTTGAACTCGATCACTTTCGGCTGGCCGTCGGCTGAAATCATCAGACCGGCATACAGGAAACCGGTATAAGTGTTATTTTCCGCCGCCATACCGCGAACAGTCGGCCAGATGACCTGATCCATCACGCGTTGATGGATTTCATCGGTTACGACCGGCGCCGGAGAATAGGCTCCCATGCCGCCCGTGTTCGGACCGCTGTCACCGTCACCCACGCGTTTGTGATCCTGACTGGTCGCCATCGGTAACACATTGCTGCCGTCGACCATGACGATGAAACTGGCTTCTTCGCCATCGAGGAATTCCTCGATAACAATGCGRTGACCTGCATCACCGAAAGCATTTCCCGCCAGCATGTCGTGAACGGCGTCTTCCGCTTCTTTCAACGTCATCGCAACAATGACGCCTTTACCTGCTGCCAGACCATCGGCTTTGATGACAATCGGTGCCCCCTTGCTACGCAGATAAGTCAGGGCGGGTTCGATTTCGGTGAAGTTCTGATAATCGGCACTTGGGATGTTATGACGAGCCAGAAAATCCTTAGTGAAGGCTTTAGAACCTTCCAGTTGCGCGGCTTCCTGCGTCGGGCCAAAAATTTTCAGACCGGCTGCACGGAAAGCATCAACCACGCCAATCACCAGCGGCGCTTCAGGGCCGACAATCGTCAGCCCGATGTCATGACTTTTAGCGAAAGCCAGCAAACCGGCGATGTCAGTGGCGGCGATGTCCACGTTTTCCAGCAACGGCTCCAGCGCGGTACCGGCGTTGCCTGGTGCAACAAAGACTTTATCAGCCAAAGGTGACTGCGATGCCTTCCATGCCAGTGCATGTTCACGCCCGCCGTTACCGATAATTAAAATATTCATTCGAAGACTCCGGTGAGCGGGCGCAACGCACCCGCTAAAAGAAAATTAATGACGGAAGTGGCGCATGTCGGTGAACAGCATCGCAATGCCGTGTTCGTTTGCCGCGGCGATCACTTCATCGTCACGGATAGAACCGCCTGGCTGGATAACACAGGTAATACCTACCGCTGCCGCAGCGTCGATACCGTCGCGGAACGGGAAGAAGGCATCAGAAGCCATTACGGAACCGGCTACTTCCAGGCCTTCGTCAGCGGCTTTAATACCGGCAATTTTAGCGGAGTAAACGCGGCTCATCTGGCCTGCGCCGATACCGATGGTCATTTTGTCTCGGGCATACACAATGGCGTTGGATTTGACGAATTTTGCGACTTTCCAGCAGAACAGGGCATCTGTCAGTTCCTGCTCTGTCGGCTGGCGCTCGGATACCACACGCAGATCAGCGGTATCAACCATACCCAAATCGCGATCCTGAACCAGCAGGCCGCCGTTAACACGTTTGAAGTCGAGCGCTTTCTGGCGACCTTCCCATTGTCCGCAGGTCAGTACACGAACGTTTTGTTTCGCGGCGGTGAGTGTCAGTGCCTCGGCACTTACCGATGGTGCGATGATCACTTCCACAAACTGACGGCTGATGATCGCTTTTGCCGTTTCAGCATCCAGTTCACGGTTGAAGGCGATAATGCCGCCGAAAGCTGAGGTCGGGTCAGTCTGATAGGCGCGTTCATAAGCTGCCAGTATGCTGTCGCCGATAGCAACGCCGCAAGGGTTGGCGTGTTTGACAATGACGCAGGCCGGTTCAGCAAACTCTTTCACACATTCCAGAGCCGCATCGGTATCCGCAATGTTGTTATAGGAAAGTGCTTTGCCCTGCAGCTGGGTAGAAGTGGCAACCGAAGCTTCGCTGACGTTCTCTTCTATATAGAAGGCAGCGTTCTGATGGCTGTTCTCGCCATAACGCATATCTTGTTTCTTTATATAGCTGAGATTCAGTGTGCGCGGGAACTGGCCGGAAGCCGATTCAGTATCACCGTGGTAAGCCGGAACCATCGTGCCAAAGTAGTTAGCAATCATGCCGTCGTAAGAGGCGGTGTGTTCAAAGGCTTTAATCGCCAGGTTGAAACGAGTCGCCAGCGTCAGCGAGCTGTTGTTGGCATCCATCTCTTCAATAATAGAAGCGTAATCGCTGCTCTTTACTACGATCGCCACATCTTTATGGTTCTTCGCTGCCGAGCGAACCATGGTAGGGCCGCCGATATCAATGTTTTCTACCGCATCTTCCAGTGAACAATCTGGACGTGCGACGGTTTGTGCGAACGGATAAAGGTTAACGACCACCATGTCGATTGGCGCAATGGAATGTTGTGCCATGATTTCATCATCTTTCCCGCGACGACCGAGGATGCCACCGTGAACTTTCGGGTGCAGGGTTTTGACGCGTCCATCCATCATTTCCGGGAAGCCAGTGTAGTCAGAGACTTCAGTGACTGGCAGGCCGGCTTTCGCCAACAGGCTGGCGGTGCCGCCAGTGGAAAGTAATTCAACGCCACGCGAAGACAGAGCCTGGGCGAATTCTACGATACCGGCTTTGTCAGAAACACTGAGCAGGGCACGGCGGATTGGACGAGATTGTTGCATGGTGGTTATATCCTTGGCTTTGGAGTCGCAGTAAAGAGCGTTATCTGAATTCAATGACGCTTTTCTTCTCTTTATATAGAGCAATTTGCAGAAAAACGCGGGATTGAGCTTGGATAACTTCCCTTCGGCGACTGACTTTTCATTTATTACCCCTAAAGGGCAGTGAAAACTGACGCGCGAAATTGTAGCGAAAACGATTGCGCGACGCTCGCAAAATTTGAGATTCCTGTGCCTCTGTGGATAAATCTGTGCAAAACACGGTATAAGCAGTGGGTTTGCTGTGTAATGCAGCAAACGGTGTTTTTTCTTAAAATTAGCCCTTGCGGCCTGCTGAGAACTCCCTATAATGCCGCTCCATCGACAGGGAACAACGTGAACAACATCACGAAGTGACCGGGTCGGAAAGATTAAAAACAGCGGCAACCGGATAAAATAAACGGTTGACACTGAATGAGGAAAGCGTAATATACGCCACCTCGAGTTAGCAAGCGAAAGCGCGTAACTCACTGCTCTTTAACAATTTATCAGACAATCTGTGTGGGCACTCACAAGACGATATCAGCCACCTCGGTGGCAAAAAATATCAAGTCTTAGAGTGACCAAGCAG
>NZ_JBFUHK010000138.1:0-3544 GCF_056402435.1 Rahnella sp. P4_A8
GTGCAGAGCGCGTCACGCCTAAACCCTCAGCAGCAGCAACGAAACTGCCTTTTCTGACGACTTCAGTAAATTCCTGTACGCCATTGAGTTGTGCCGTCACAAATATTGGTTCCTTTATCTCAACACTGAGGGGCTTTTTGCCCAGGTAATCATGGCCTTCAAATAAGGTTAAGATCGTTGCTAACAGATTTTTACCATGAAATGGCTTCAGGAGACAGAATGAGCGAGTTACTAAATATCTATACAATGAATGGAATAAAGCTTAATAATCGTGTCGTTATGGCACCAATGACCCGATCGCGGGCTTATGACCTTGTTCCCACTGACAGTATGGTCACCTACTATCGCCAGCGCGCAACAGCAGGTTTAATTGTTTCCGAAGGTTCACCTGTTTCAATGGAAGGTCGTGGACAGGCTTACACGCCGGGAATTTACACTGACGAACAGATAGAGGGCTGGAAAAAGGTGACAGAGGCAGTACATGCGCAGGGTGGGAAAATATTCATCCAGCTTTGGCACGTAGGACGTTCCTCACACGTTGCTCACCAGCCTGATGGGCAGGCCCCGGTCAGCTCCGTCTCACGCGTTGCAGAAGGCTGCACCACTCACATTCCCGGTGATAACTGTCAGTCTGTACGCGTATTTCACAGTCAGCCCCGCGCATTAGCAACGGATGAAGTCCCGCGGGTGACGCAGGATTTCGTTCGGGCGGCTAAAAATGCCATCGAGGCGGGTTTTGACGGTGTGGAGATCCACGCAGCTAACGGCTACATCTTCGAGCAATTTATCAATGGTGGACTTAACGACAGAACAGATCGTTATGGCGGTAATATTGCCAATCGACTGCGGTTTACGCTGGAAACGGTGGATGCTATCTCTGCAGCCATCGGGAGTCATCTGACAGGTATCCGTATTGCACCCTTTGGCCGCCTGCAGGATATGCATGGCTTTGATGATGAGCAGGATACCTGGTTATCTTTGGGTATCGAACTGCGTCGTCGACATCTCGCATATGTGCATTTGAGCGATCAGGAATCTCTGGGAGCTCAGGCCATTCCTGCTGGCTTTCTGACAAAGTTTCGCGAGGCCTACGAAGGTACCCTCATCGTCGCGGGCAGCTATACACAGGAGCGTGCTGAACTGGCACTCAGAGAAGGTTATGCCGACTTAATCGCATTTGGGCGTCCTTTCATAGCCAATCCTGATCTCGTTAAACGCATGAAAAATGGGTGGCCGATAGCTATTCCTGATAAGGATACGTTCTATACCGGGCGAGATGCAGGTTATATAGATTATCCCACGTATCACGTGGATTAAGATTCCCTGAAACAGAAATGCATCTGAAATGCATCCTATCCGCATGCTCGCTAAGGGTCCCGACAACTATTTTTGAGTTCGTCTGATCTGCTCCCTTATGAGTAGCACACTCAATTGTTGGTGACGTCCGCTCCTGGCACACAGCAGACAAACACGTGACGCTGAAGGTCTGCTGAGAGCGTGAAGCGGACATTGCGAGCATCGCGATGTATTAAACAACGCGAGCGGGTCAACTGAACCTACGTGAATAATTTCACAGGAATAGTACTGACATAATCATCTGTTCTTATGCCAAATCAAACATCATCCGGTGGTTGAATGTTTTACTACATACTCTTCTTTACTGACAGGAGTATATAGAGTGATTGATCACACCGGCTTCAGCGTCACCAATCTTGAAGACAGTAAACTGTTTTATATGCGAGTTCTGGCAAGCCTTGGTCATAATGTCCGGCTTGAAATCCCAGACAAAGCGGTAGGTTTTGGTTCAGCCAAACCTGATGAAGGGGCCGATCCGGGGGGCGCGTTCTGGATCACTCAGGGTAGGCCCTCCACGCCTAGGATGCATATTGCCTTCAGTGCAAAAAACAAAGAAGCAGTGGACGCATTCCACTCTAGCGCCCTCCGGGCTGGTGGAAAAGATAATGGTGCGCCGGGATACCGACCTCAGTATCACCACGGATATTATGCCGCGTTCATCCTTGATCCTGACGGGTATAATATTGAGGCAGTTTACCACGAGCCACGATAATGACTAACGGTGCGGAAGTGTTTGGATTACCCGCGGCTATGCATCTTTTTATACAATAACATTTCTATTTATGTGTGAATAAAAAGTGTAAGCCAAATGATGCGCTTGATATTACTGCAATTGTATCAGGGAAAGTCTTATATCTTTTACTTTACTTCCGCTCCTCTCATCTAGGATGACCAAGATTCTTTGATGACGGCTTGGTGCTGTGAGTTCAACGGGTCGATGCAACGCTATCCTTAATCAAGGGGGGGACGTTGCCAATATAGTCATCTATGTCAATTTAAAGAGAGCAGGTCAGTATCTTATTCAGCCGTCAGTAAGTTACCTGCCAGAAGAGAACGTTGCTGAAATCGAGTCGTGTTAATTTGTGAGTAACAGCTTAGTGGAATGCGGGCATGTAACGTAAAGCCACGGCAAAAAGTTAACAGACTCAGCTGATTATTAAGGAKATKAATTGAAGCTTTTTGATTATCTGAATATGGAGTTTCCTGATCTGACGCCTGAAGCCACCAAAGTCCATCTTGCGCAATTAAATGATTATAAAGAGGATCCGCTTGTTAAATTCCGTGGAGGCACTTTCGACGACTGGCAGTGCTGGCAGAAGCGACTGGAGTTTAGCCGCAGATATGTCGTTTCACTGATCAGGATCCCAGGGACTGAAACTTGGCTATTTGCGGGAGCATTTCAGCAGATAGGCAACGCGGGAAAGAAAGCCTACCCTGATCGTGAGGAACTGTATTATCAGTACCACCTTCAGAAAATCCCAGAGACTGAAGAATACGCTGGAAGGATGTATATCAGCTTTAAAAATACAGTCCGTAACTTCATTCGCCTCGGTGAAAGTATTCAGAGCGAACTGGTTATCAGCGCCATCACCCCGGCACGTCTGACCTTCGGCGAGTTTCCAGGCTACCGCTACGTCGTGCTGGACCGGAACAGCATCGGCTCGATCCTCAGACTTAATCTGCAATCCTGGCGTACCGCACTGTCCGTGGTTAAAGGCATCTATGTATTAACTGATCGGGACAGCGGAAAACTCTACGTTGGAAAAGCCGATGGAATCGAGGGGATATGGGGCCGATGGGAATATTATTTTGGTTCCGGGCATGGCGGCAATGTAGGGCTTAAGGAAGCTTTCGGCACAGGCGATGAAAACCGACTGCAGAATATCACTTTCGCGATCCTCGAAGTCATGGATCTTAATGCCGAAAAAGGTGAAATTGACCGCCGCGAAACTCACTGGAAACAAATACTGCTCTCGCGGGAGTTTGGCCATAACCGAAACTAATAAAGCCTGTAAAAACACGCTGAACTGCTTCCCATTGATCAGGACTCGACATCAATCATGGCAACAATTGCGAACTTCTCCTTATTGCCGCTCTTGGCCGTTGCCTGGGGCTGCTACGTGCCAGAAGCGGAAGTTGTTAACATATAGTGCATTAATCAACAGGGAGCAGGTCATCATGAATGTGC
>NZ_JBFUHK010000139.1:0-3488 GCF_056402435.1 Rahnella sp. P4_A8
GTGTTCCTCAACTCACACTGCGTTAACGGGCCGATGTCATAACAAGGAAGATATTTAGCATGGACGGAGGATGGAAGCACTTGTCTTATATCACATCATTACCCGACGGGTTTTATCACACCTGTGTCGCTGTTTTGGGATTGCTGCTGGGCAGCTTTCTTAATGTCGTCGTTTATCGCTTGCCGCTGATGATTCAGAACGATGGTCAACTGACAGAGCATGGCTTTAATCTGAGCCTTCCGGCATCACACTGCCCCGCCTGTATACATCCGCTAAAATACTGGCAGAACATTCCGGTTTTGAGTTGGTTGTTGTTACGGGGGAAATGCCATTATTGCAAAACCACGATCTCTAAAAGGTACCCCCTTACAGAAGCAGGATGCGCCGCCATGTTTCTTGGTCTGTCGTTTCTGTTTACCACTCCCCTGAGTTTATTCAGTGCCTTATTACTGTTTTGGTTTCTTCTGGCACTAAGCCTGATTGATTTGGCAACTTACCTGCTTCCTGACCGACTGACACTGCCCTTGCTGTGGGTCGGGTTACTCGTCCACTCTCTGTACGGCAGCGTGACACTTCAGAATGCATTATATGGCGCGGTCGCAGGTTATCTGGCGTTGTGGTTTTTGTACTGGAGTGTCAAGTTAGTCAGCGGCAAAGAGGGAATGGGGTACGGGGATTTTAAACTCCTGGCAGCACTTGGCGCCTGGGTGGGCTGGCAGATGTTGCCATATCTGTGTATTCTCGCCGCGCTTGCGGGGATCGTTTTCACACTGGTAAGGGTAAGTATTTATAAAATGTCAGAGCAAACACCTTTCGGACCCTGCCTGGCACTGGCTGGTGCGCTGATTTACATCAGCCAGGAGAGCAAAACAATCTGGCTGATGTTGAGTTAATACAGCAGAAATTACTGGGATTCTTCTTTCAGCTGAGACTGGATGTAGTTCTGAATGCCAATACGCCCGATGAGTTCCAGTTCGGTTTCCAGCCAGTCGATGTGATGCTCTTCATCCGCCAGGATATTAATCATTAAATCGCGGCTGACGTAATCGTGCACCGAGTCAGCATAAGCAATGCCTTCGCGTAAATCCTTCGCCCCTTCAAGTTCCAGCAGCAAATCAGATTTCAGCATTTCCTCAACATCTTCACCAATATTGAGTTTGCCGAGATCCTGCAGGTTAGGAAGCCCTTCCAGGAAGAGGATCCGCTCAATATAGATATCAGCATGCTTCATTTCATCAATGGATTCGTGATATTCGATACCGTTGAGACGCATCAGTCCCCAGTTTTTAAACATACGGGCATGCAAAAAGTACTGATTGATAGCAACCAGTTCATTTCCAAGAAGTTTATTGAGGTGTGCAATGACTTTTTTATCGCCTTTCATAGGTAACTCCTCCGTTCCGGTATCTAAAGCGTAGATCCGGTTCAGAGTAAGTCAAAAAAAAGGCACACTTTTTAACTAAGTATTTTTACGCGATGTTTTTGAACTCAGGAATTTGCTGTAATTCATCTTCCATTATTTGTCGCGCCGCACGAACACATTTGCCACATTGCGTTCCTACCGGAACAAAACTCCTCAACTGTTGGAACGTTTGCGGCTGGTAACGTCTGACTGCCTGTCTGATCGTTTTATCACTGACTGAATTGCACAAACACACGTACATATAAACCACGCTTCGCATAAATCTTGAACTAACTGTAAATGAGAATGGTTATTATTGCAAATGCAGTTTGAACGCTTTTGCACACAAATTTTAGGCAATAAAAAAGGGTGCCGAAGCACCCTTTTTTTGCTCTTAATTATCAGCGATTAAGCGATAACTTTAGCAACAACACCAGCGCCTACAGTACGGCCGCCTTCACGGATTGCGAAACGCAGACCGTCATCCATCGCGATTGGGTGGATCAGGGTAACAACCATGTTCACGTTGTCACCAGGCATAACCATCTCAACGCCTTCTGGCAGTTCGATAGTACCGGTCACGTCAGTTGTACGGAAGTAGAACTGTGGACGGTARCCTTTGAAGAATGGAGTATGACGACCACCTTCATCTTTGCTCAGGATGTACACTTCGGAATCAAACTTGGTGTGTGGTTTGATTGAACCTGGTTTAGCCAGAACCTGACCACGTTCGATATCTTCACGTTTGATACCACGCAGCAGAACACCAACGTTCTCACCAGCACGGCCTTCGTCCAGCAGTTTGCGGAACATTTCAACGCCMGTACAAGTAGACTTAACAGTGTCCTTGATACCGACGATTTCAACTTCTTCGCCCACTTTAACGATACCRCGCTCTACACGACCGGTAACAACTGTACCACGGCCGGAGATGGAGAATACGTCTTCGATTGGCAGCAGGAATGGCTTATCGATAGCACGCTCTGGCAGTGGAATGTAGCTGTCCAGTGCTTCTGCCAGTTCGATGATTTTCGCTTCCCAAGTAGCATCGCCTTCCAGTGCTTTCAGCGCTGAACCTTTGATGACCGGGATGTCGTCGCCTGGGAATTCGTAAGCAGACAGAAGTTCACGAACTTCCATTTCTACCAGTTCCAGCAGCTCTTCGTCATCTACCATGTCGCATTTGTTCATGAACACGATCATGTATGGAACGCCAACCTGGCGACCCAGCAGGATGTGCTCACGAGTCTGAGGCATAGGGCCGTCAGTTGCAGCAACAACCAGGATAGCGCCGTCCATCTGTGCAGCACCGGTGATCATGTTTTTCACGTAGTCGGCGTGCCCTGGGCAGTCAACGTGCGCGTAGTGACGAGTCGGGGTGTCATATTCAACGTGAGAAGTGTTGATGGTGATACCACGAGCTTTTTCTTCTGGTGCGTTATCGATCTGGTCGAATGCGCGTGCAGAACCGCCGTAGGTTTTAGCCAGAACGGTAGTGATTGCTGCAGTCAGGGTAGTTTTACCGTGGTCAACRTGGCCGATAGTACCAACGTTAACGTGCGGTTTGTTACGTTCAAATTTTTCTTTAGACATCGATTGTCCCTCTAAGACACGGTTAAATCGGTGGTATCACCACATCAACCAAGCATTTGCTTGACGAATTAGTTTACAGAAAGAAAATCAGGAGGGAGAATTTGGAAGTGGTGCTGATAGGCAGATTCGAACTGCCGACCTCACCCTTACCAAGGGTGCGCTCTACCAACTGAGCYATATCAGCACATACTTGGAGCGGGCAGTGGGAATCGAACCCACATCATCAGCTTGGAAGGCTGAGGTAATAGCCATTATACGATGCCCGCATCCTGGAACTCGGCTACCTGATTGTTCTGAAGAACTTGAAGACGGGGAAAAGGACGTGAGACACTTAATTCCTCACCTTCACCTGAAGCGACTCTTTCACTTCAAGCTGCCTCATTACTAAGGCTTATATGGTGGTGGGGGAAGGATTCGAACCTTCGAAGTCGATGACGGCAGATTTACAGTCTGCTCCCTTTGGCCGCTCGGGAACCCCACCTAATTGTTAAGT
>NZ_JBFUHK010000140.1:0-3475 GCF_056402435.1 Rahnella sp. P4_A8
CATCTGGACGGCGGATTTTCAAAACTTGCGGTGTTGCGGTCATCAGGCAAAACTCCGGCATTGAGAGACAAGATATTGGGATCAGGTGCGGTAATGGGAGCATTAACGGCGGGGAACAAGAATAAGCGTAAAAGCGATGTGTTGCATCTGTTAAATAAAGTTCGTATTGAAATCAATGTGTCGAAAGGTTCATAGTGGGGACAGATTTTAGTCAGAGTGCTTACCGGTTCGCCGCTAAGCATGACCAAAAAAACAGGAGAACCATTATGGAAATCAGAGTTGTTGCCACTATTGTCGCTAAAAAAGAGTTTACGGCAAAAGTGACAGAAGCGTTGCTTGACGTAATTGAACCAAGCCGACAGGAAGTAGGGTGCCTGCAATATGAGTTGCATCAGGATCTCGATACAGAAGGGACTTTTGTTTTCTACGAGCGATGGGCCTCTGAAGAAGCGCTGAATCAGCACAACAAAACTGAACATTTCCAGCATTTTGCAAAAAGCCTGGAAGGTAAACTGGAGGAACTCACGATTCGCCGGTTGAAAAGTCTGGCCTGATGAGATTGAATCTTCAACAGTTTCTATAAAAAAACCCGCCGAGGCGGGTTTTTTTAGACTGAGTGGTCAGCGATTACTCGGCTGGCATCTCAGGTTTGGTGGCCGGGGCTGTTGCAGTGGTGGCTGCCGCATGGCCGCCTGCAGAGCCCTTACCCTCAAAGTTGAACTCAGGGCGAATCCAGTCACTGTGACGAGGTGGCTCTGGCACATAGGCAGGTGCTGGCGCCTTCGTCATTGGCGCGGTTGCGAGGTGCTTGAAGCGAGGTGCAACAACCGCAGCTTCAGTACCTGCCGGAGCGGCTGCGACTGGCGCAGTTTCCACAGCAGGTTTAACTTCAGCAACAGGTTCAGCTTTCACTTCGGGTTCGGCGACTGGCGCAGGTGCCTGAACTTCAGATGCAGCGAGAACATCTGTGGGTTCAACGATCGCAGGCTCGAGCGCTTCTGGCGCAACATCAACCACAGGTGTTTCTGCAACAGGTTCAGCTGTTGCCGGTTCGACCAGCACTGGCTCGTCGGCTACAGGTTGTGCAACGTCTGCTGCTGCGATTTCGGCCGGCACCTCTTGTGGTGCAGCGTCAACAACATCATTGACAGGCTCTGCGACTGGCTGTTGCGTAACTTCAGTGATGTCAGATATGACCGGTGTATTCGCCTGTGCAATCTCGACCTGCTCAGTCAGCACTTCAGGAGTTTCTGTTTCAGTAACCTGTTGTTCAGAGGACTGAGCAACCGGATAAGTGACCCAGACTTTACCCGAAGCCATTTCCGGAGAAACGAACGCACCTGCAAGTGGCATTGGTGACTGGGTCGGATAACGCTCATCACGATAACGACGACGACGTTGGCCGCTTACACGCAGATGGCGTGGAGAACGACGTGAACGACGTGGCATGCCATTTTCACGGGCGTTGTCATTCTGATTATCTTCGCTATCAGCAACGTTTGCGGTTTCAGCATCAGAAGGTTCCTGCTCAGCAATCGCTGGCGCCGCAGGGCGAGTGCCGGTGATCAATAACTGAGCTGCAGCTTCTTCTTCATGATCTACTTCTGCTTCAGATTCGAAACGGATTTTATGCGACAACTGACGACGCTGACGGCGCTGAGTTGGCTGACGATCTTCCTGCTCAGTGTCATCGGCAACCACCGGAGCAGCAACTTGTTCGACAACTGCGACATCCTGAACTTTCTCTTCAGTTTGTGGTTTACGCTTGTCTTCAGAACGGCGACGCGAACGTTCACGGCGAGGCTGTTGCTGCTGTTCTTCACGAGCGACAGTTTCAACTTCTTCGCTACGGGTTTCGGTAACAACCTGTTCCTGATTACGGCGGCCACGGCGCTGCTGATCATCACGCTGTTCGCGATTATTTTCGCGGGTATCACGGCTTTCACCACGATTATCACGATTGTTGTCACGACCTTCGCCACGTTCACCACGATTACCGCGGTCATTGCGCTCACCGCGTTCTCCGTTGCGATCACGACGTCCGCCCTGGCGGCGTTGATTACGGCGTTCGTTGTTACGACGGTTTTCCGTTTCAGTAGCTTCCGGCGTCTCTTGCGGTGCTTCAACAGGTTTAACTTCCTGCTGTGGCTCCGGTGCGAACAAGCTTTTCAAACCACTCAGAAGGCGGCTGACAAACCCTGATTTCTCAGCAACAGGTGTCGCAGGCGCATTAACTGTTGCCGTTCTGGTTTTAACCGGTTCTTCGGTCACTGCTGCCTGCTCAAAGCTGGATGGAGGCGCTTCGCTTTGCAGCGCAAACGCAGCCAGTGCCGGTTGCTCAGGACGACGACGTTCAGTCGGCAACTCTTCTGAAGGTTGCAGCATTTCCGCTTCATGAATCTGTGGCAGCAAATAGCTCAGTGCAGAAATTTCTTCGCCTTTACGAACGCGAAGAACATGGTAGTGCGGAGTTTGCATCTGATCGTTAGGCACGATCACTGCACGCACACCACCCTGACGTTTCTCGATGGCATTCACCGATTCACGTTTTTCGTTCAGCAAGTAAGAAGCGATTGGCACCGGAACGATGGCATGCACTTCTTTAGTATTTTCTTTCAGTGCTTCTTCTTCGATCAAGCGCAGAATCGACAGTGACAGAGATTCGTTGTCACGGACGGTACCAGTACCTGCACAACGCGGGCAGATATGGTGCGTTGATTCACCCAATGACGGGCTGAGGCGCTGACGGGACATTTCCAGCAAACCGAAACGGGAAATGCGACCGATTTGAATACGGGCGCGGTCCTGACGAACGGCATCACGCAGACGGTTTTCTACTTCGCGCTGATGGCGAACAGGTGTCATGTCGATGAAGTCGATAACAATCAGACCACCGAGGTCACGCAGGCGTAACTGACGGGCAATTTCATCTGCAGCTTCAAGGTTGGTGTTGAATGCGGTTTCTTCGATATCGCCGCCGCGGGTTGCACGCGCGGAGTTGATGTCGATAGCGGTCAGCGCTTCGGTGCTGTCGATAACAATAGAGCCACCGGAAGGCAGACGGACTTCGCGCTGGAAAGCGGATTCAATCTGCGATTCGATTTGGTAATGACTGAACAGCGGAATTTCGCCAACATACGGCTTAATTTTGCTGCTGAAATCAGGACGACCCAGAGCAGCAATATGTTCTTTTGCCAGCTCGAGGACTTTCGGGTTATCGATGAGGATCTCACCGATGTCCGGGCGCAGGTAATCACGAAACGCACGAACGATAACGTTGCTTTCCTGATGGATCAGGAATGGCGCAGGGCGGCCTTCAGCGGCTTTCTTGATCGCATCCCAATGCTTAAGACGGAAAGTCAGGTCCCACTGCAGAGCTTCTGCGGATTTACCGACACCGGCAGTACGCACAATCAGTCCCATGCCATCAGGCAGTTGCAGGGAAGACAAGGCTTCTTTCAGTTCAGTACGGTCA
>NZ_JBFUHK010000141.1:0-3386 GCF_056402435.1 Rahnella sp. P4_A8
GAATTTTATTACCGTCCAGCTTGCTGATCACAACACGGCAACCAAAACCACCAAGCAGGAAAGCAATAGTCTGCGGGACATAGCTCAGCCCGATGGCACCGGGTGAATAACCCATGTCGCTCAGGATAAACGGTGAACCCGTTAACCACGCAAAGAATCCGGCTGAACAGGCGGCATAAATCATGACATTCCCGCTGTAAACAGGCGATTTCAGTAACGTCGCAAACCCTGTTTTATCAGCCTTCGCTTGTTTTGCCGGTTTATTCTCACGCAGAGTCAGCGTCGTCAGCACCAGGACGACGGCGACTGCGGTCAGCAGAGCAAAAATGGCTTCCCAGTCAAAATGATTGAGTACCCACGCACCAAGTAATGGTGCCAGTGCCGGAGAAAGAGCCACTAACGGCATAATGCTGGCGAAGGTTTTTTTCGCCACATCGGCAGAGAAACGGTCAACAACGATTGCCTGCCAGGTGACTGCGGCGGCACAAACGCCCATCGCCTGTAAGAAGCGCAGGGCCAGAAGGGCGCGTACATTCTCAACCCAGATAACGCCCAGACAACCGACCGCAAACAGTGTCAGACCAAGAAGCAATACCGGTTTACGGCCGATCCTGTCTGACAACGGCCCCCATAACAACTGACCGAGAGCAAATCCGCCGAGAAAAATGCTCAGACTTGCGCTGATCATCCCGGGGCTGGTCATCAGACTGGTTTGCATGGCGCTGAACGCAGGCAGATACATATCAGTGGCTAAAAAGCCCAGCATGCTCAGTCCCGCGAGATAGAGCATAAATCCAAAGGAGGGTTTCATTATCGTCTCATTAATTTATTTATTGCAGATGATGTGATGCAGATTACATACCGGAGGCGGAGTTTAACGCTTTGATAACAGGCTTGTGAAACGCTAATATTTGCACTCTGCTATCAAAAATATTGAAGGCTGAATTATGTGGTCAGAATACGCCCTTGAAGTGGTAGATGCCGTGGCAAGAACAGGTAGTTTTAGTGCGGCAGCGCAAGATTTGCACCGCGTACCTTCTGCTATCAGCTATACCGTCCGTCAGCTTGAGCAGTGGCTGGCCGTGCCGTTGTTTGAACGTCGCCATCGTGACGTGGTACTGACGCCTGCGGGAAAGGTTTTTGTCGATGAAGCGCGGATTCTGACAAAAAAAATGATAGCCACGCGCCGGCAGTGTCAGCAGGTGGCGAACGGCTGGCGCGGCGAATTACGTGTGGCGGTTGACCGGATTGTAAAACCCGCACGGACACGGCGTCTGGTGCTCGATTTCTACCGCCATTTTGCGGACACCGAACTCATTATTCACTCAGAAGTGTTTAATGGTGTCTGGGATGCGCTGGTTGACGGGCGGGCAGACGTGGCGATCGGTGCTACACGCGCGATACCGGTTGGCGGGGGCTTCAGTTTTCGTGACATGGGATTTATGGACTGGCATTGCGTCGTCAGCCCGCAACATCCGCTTGCGCAGTTATCCGGCGCGCTGAATGATGATGAGCTGCGGCCTTATCCTGCACTCTGTCTGGAAGACACCTCCCGGACATTGCCTAAGCGGGATACATGGACGCTGGATAACCAGCGGCGGCTGGTCGTGCCAGACTGGACCTGCGCGCTGGAATGCCTGACCGAAGGCTTATGCGTGGGTATGATGCCGGTTCATCGCGTCACGCCGTGGATAGAACAGAAAAAGTTGCAGGTGCTGACGCTGGAAAATACGTTTCCCGACAGCCCGTGTTGCCTGACGTGGGATCAAAGCAATCCGTCACCCTCGCTGGCCTGGTTGCTGGAATATATGGGCGATACAGAAACCATGAATCAGGAATGGCTGCGTGATTAGAAAAAAACGCCTGCATCTGCAGGCGTTCGATATCTGTTAACGGCGGTAATCGCGGTACGGACCATCGGCTACGGAACGGCGTTCGACCAGTTTCGGATGCACCTCAATGGTCTGAGACTCTTCACGCTTACTGACAATTCTGTCCAGCAACATGGTAAAGGCCATTTCACCCAGACGTTCTTTCGGCTGATGCACGGTTGTCAGCGCGGGGGAGAAGTAACGGGCGTTACGCACATTGTCGTAACCGATTACGGAAATATCCTGAGGGACGCGCAGGCCCAGTTCGTCTGCGGCACAGATTGCGCCCATTGCCATCACATCGCCGCCACAAAATACGGCAGTCGGGCGGTGCTTCTGCATCAGAATTTTATGCATCGCCTGATAGCCCGATTCCGGCTCGAAATCGCCCTGAACCACCCATTCGTCACGCAGCGGAATATTGGCTTCAGTCAGTGCTTTCACAAAACCCTGGAAGCGGCCACCGCCGGTATTACGTGCCAGTTGGCCCGGGATCACCCCAATATCACGATGACCGCGTTCAATCAGATAACGCCCGGCCATGTAACCCCCTTCGAAAGCATTATCAATAATGCTGTCGGTGAAGTTCTTACGCGCTTCGCCCCAGTCCATGACCACCATTGGGATCGAACGGTGCTCCTCGAGCATATTGAGCAACTCATCAGGATATTCCGCGCACATCACCAGCAAGCCATCGACGCGTTTTTGCGCCAGCATTTGCAGGTAGGCTTGTTGTTTTTCCAGATTATTATGCGAGTTACACAAAATCAGCGTATAGCCTTTGGAGAAGCAGCTGTTTTCTACGGCTTCAATCACTTCGGCAAAATAGGGCGCTTCGCTGGAGGTGGCAAGCAGACCGATCGTTTTGGTGTTATTGACCTTCAGACTGCGGGCTACAGCACTCGGCGAGTAATGTAACTCTTTGATTGCAAGGAGAACCGCTTCTTTGGTTTCTTCGGCGACGAAACGTGTTTTATTGATGACGTGCGACACGGTTGTAGTGGAAACGCCAGCGCGCTTTGCGACATCTTTAATCGTTGCCATGTAAACAATGACTCCTGAACTCACGTGTTTCAGCACGTTAGCATTATGTTAATCGTTTGCTTGCGTGGATCTCACTGCTGGCTTCTAAAAGGGCAGTGAAATCGTTGGGTGGATTCTTCAGAATGAGGCGTGAAATGCTCTCGGGTGAAATCAACCGGCACACAGGCGTGTTAACCGACAATTTTCTCTTATAATGCAGGAAAGTGGAAGTAAAATTCTCAGGGATACATTGTCATTCAGCACAAGATTTTAAATGTTAATTATGCGAAAATGCGTTGGCACACAATTAGTGTGGCTTAAAAAATGCCACAATTTGATCCGAAAGGGGGGTTTGATGGACAGCAACCTGAAATTATCGTTGATCACCACGGTATGCGCTTTGCTTATGATTATCGCTTTCAGTTTCACTGCGGTGATGAACTGATTCAGTAAGTGATCCGCCATAAAAAAGGGCGATTCCTGTTACAGGAA
>NZ_JBFUHK010000142.1:0-3353 GCF_056402435.1 Rahnella sp. P4_A8
TGTGTCGAAACACACTGGGTTTCCCCATTCGGGTATCGTCGGGTATAACGGTTCATATCACCTTACCGACGCTTTTCGCAGATTAGCACGCCCTTCATCGCCTCTGACTGCCTAGGCATCCACCGTGTACGCTTAGTCGCTTAACCTCACAACCCGAAGGTGTTTCCACCATCGCGCTGCGATTATTTGAGAGACTCTGTTACAGACTAATCCAYCACTCRGTACTGCTACGGAGAGTGATGTTCAGCTGTAAACTTTCAATTTTCAGCTTGTTCCAGATTGTTAAAGAGCAAAATACTTCGCAGCATACTGTTTCCAATACACTCTGAAGTATTATTTAGGGGCTGTACGGTAATGGTGGAGCTAAGCGGGATCGAACCGCTGACCTCCTGCGTGCAAGGCAGGCGCTCTCCCAGCTGAGCTATAGCCCCATACAGTCACTCACAGAYACCTTAATTACTCATCAGCCTGATGAGTCAGCCAATTACTTTCTCATCAAGGCGGAGTCATGCGAAGTTTGCTTTGTGCAAACAAGACATGGCGACAACGAAGAGGAGGAAGGAATTGGTAGGCCTGAGTGGACTTGAACCACCGACCTCACCCTTATCAGGGGTGCGCTCTAACCACCTGAGCTACAAGCCTATTAAGGTATTTCTGCTCGTTACTTTCTATCAGACAATCTGTGTGGACACTGCACAATGCGTATCTTGAGGTAAGGAGGTGATCCAACCGCAGGTTCCCCTACGGTTACCTTGTTACGACTTCACCCCAGTCATGAATCACAAAGTGGTAAGCGCCCTCCCGAAGGTTAAGCTACCTACTTCTTTTGCAACCCACTCCCATGGTGTGACGGGCGGTGTGTACAAGGCCCGGGAACGTATTCACCGTAGCATTCTGATCTACGATTACTAGCGATTCCGACTTCATGGAGTCGAGTTGCAGACTCCAATCCGGACTACGACATACTTTATGAGGTCCGCTTGCTCTCGCGAGTTCGCTTCTCTTTGTATATGCCATTGTAGCACGTGTGTAGCCCTACTCGTAAGGGCCATGATGACTTGACGTCATCCCCACCTTCCTCCGGTTTATCACCGGCAGTCTCCTTTGAGTTCCCACCATTACGTGCTGGCAACAAAGGATAAGGGTTGCGCTCGTTGCGGGACTTAACCCAACATTTCACAACACGAGCTGACGACAGCCATGCAGCACCTGTCTCACGGTTCCCGAAGGCACTAAGCCATCTCTGGCGAATTCCGTGGATGTCAAGAGTAGGTAAGGTTCTTCGCGTTGCATCGAATTAAACCACATGCTCCACCGCTTGTGCGGGCCCCCGTCAATTCATTTGAGTTTTAACCTTGCGGCCGTACTCCCCAGGCGGTCGACTTAACGCGTTAGCTCCGGAAGCCACGCCTCAAGGGCACAACCTCCAAGTCGACATCGTTTACAGCGTGGACTACCAGGGTATCTAATCCTGTTTGCTCCCCACGCTTTCGCACCTGAGCGTCAGTCTTTGTCCAGGGGGCCGCCTTCGCCACCGGTATTCCTCCAGATCTCTACGCATTTCACCGCTACACCTGGAATTCTACCCCCCTCTACAAGACTCTAGCTTGCCAGTTTCAAATGCAGTTCCCACGTTAAGCGCGGGGATTTCACATCTGACTTAACAAACCGCCTGCGTGCGCTTTACGCCCAGTAATTCCGATTAACGCTTGCACCCTCCGTATTACCGCGGCTGCTGGCACGGAGTTAGCCGGTGCTTCTTCTGCGAGTAACGTCAATCACCACACGTATTAAGTRTGRTGCCTTCCTCCTCGCTGAAAGTGCTTTACAACCCTAAGGCCTTCTTCACACACGCGGCATGGCTGCATCAGGCTTGCGCCCATTGTGCAATATTCCCCACTGCTGCCTCCCGTAGGAGTCTGGACCGTGTCTCAGTTCCAGTGTGGCTGGTCATCCTCTCAGACCAGCTAGGGATCGTCGCCTAGGTGAGCCATTACCTCACCTACTAGCTAATCCCATCTGGGCACATCCGATGGCGTGAGGTCCGAAGATCCCCCACTTTGCTCTTTCGAGGTCATGCGGTATTAGCTACCGTTTCCAGTAGTTATCCCCCTCCATCAGGCAGTTTCCCAGACATTACTCACCCGTCCGCCGCTCGCCGGCAAAGTAGCAAGCTACTTYCCGCTGCCGCTCGACTTGCATGTGTTAGGCCTGCCGCCAGCGTTCAATCTGAGCCATGATCAAACTCTTCAATTAAAAGTTCGATTTGCTTCAACAAGTGAAGCGGTGCTCAGAGATTACTTCGTAATAATTCAACTAAATGAATTACTGCTTGGTCACTCTAAGACTTGATATTTTTTGCCACCGARGTGGCTGATATCGTCTTGTGAGTGCCCACACAGATTGTCTGATAAATTGTTAAAGAGCAGTGAGTTACGCGCTTTCGCTTRCTAACTCGAGGTGGCGTATATTACGCTTTCCTCATTCAGTGTCAACCGTTTATTTTATCCGGTTGCCGCTGTTTTTAATCTTTCCGACCCGGTCACTTCGTGATGTTGTTCACGTTGTTCCCTGTCGATGGAGCGGCATTATAGGGAGTTGGATTTTAATGGCAAGCGAATAAATACAGTTTTATTTCGTTTGCCGTTTTTTTGTCCAGAAGCCGTTATTTCTGCCCTTTTGCTATAAAGGAAGGCAATGCAGCAAGGCTTTCCAGTACCGCATCCGCAGCACTTTCACTTTCCGGGGTTACGGGTTTGCCGGTACGAACTAAAATCTTATGCCCCACTCCTGCAGCAGCAGCTGCCTGCATATCTTCCAGTTTGTCGCCCACCATATAAGAAGAGGCCATATCAATGCCTAGTTCTTCTTTGGCTGTCAAAAACATCCCAGGTTGCGGCTTACGGCAATCACAGGCTTGTGTAAACTCTTTAACCAAGCCTTCAGGATGATGCGGACAAAAATAGATACCGTCGAGATCCACGCCACGATCGGCAAGCGACCAGTCCATCCACTCGGTCAGAGTCAGAAACTGATCTTCAGTAAATTTGCCGCGTGCTATACCGGACTGATTGGTGACCAGCACCAGTAAAAAGCCCATCTCTTTTAATTTAAGACAAGCATCGATTACACCGTCGATAAACTGGAAGTTATCGATTTCATGTACATAACCATGATCGACATTCAAAGTGCCATCACGGTCGAGAAAGATTGCTGAAACAGGTTGTGCCACGAATTTGCTCCTGATGGCTGATTAACGGCGCCAGTATCGCATGTTTTCAATGCTTGTGAGAATGCTAACCTGGTTGACTTAGACGTCTAGACGCCTTAGCATCCACGACATGCTACGGGGA
>NZ_JBFUHK010000143.1:0-3220 GCF_056402435.1 Rahnella sp. P4_A8
ATTTACCACCTTAATGGACTGAGCGTAAAACGCAGACGACGCCGTAAAGGGCTGGCGACCGAACGGTTTCCGCTTCTTCGCCCGGATGCGCCGAACCTTACATGGTCGATGGATTTCGTTATGGACGCACTGGTCAACGGTCGCAGGATCAAGTGCCTGACCTGTGTGGATGATTTCACGAAGGAGTGTCTGACGATCACCGCTGCTTTCGGTATTTCAGGCGTTCAGGTCACGCGTATTCTGGACAGCATCGCGTTGTTTCGGGGCTATCCGGCGACAATAAGAACCGATCAGGGCCCGGAATTTACCTGCCGCGCGCTCGATCAATGGGCCTTTGAGCATGGTGTGGAACTACGGCTTATCCAGCCAGGTAAGCCAACGCAGAACGGATTTATTGAGAGTTTTAACGGACGCTTTCGCGATGAGTGTCTGAACGAACACTGGTTCAGCGATATCGTTCACGCCAGGAAAACCATTAACGACTGGAGGCAGGATTATAACGAGTGTCGTCCACATTCGGCACTGAATTATCTGACGCCATCAGAGTTTGCAGCACGGTGGCGAAATGGAAAATGTGAAGGTAAACAAACCGACATTACTAACTGACGGTTGTATCTAATCCTGGGGGCAGGTCACCAAAGAGCAATTTCAATGGCCCAGCAAACACGTGCAGGCCACGTATATGTTATCAGCAATATTGGCTCTTTCGGTGAACACGTATACAAAATTGGGATGACACGTCGTCTAGAACCATTAGACCGCGTTCGTGAACTTGGTGACGCCAGCGTTCCATTCTCATTTGATGTACATGCCATGATTTACAGTGACGATGCGCCTTCACTAGAAAACCATTTGCATAAAGTATTCAATGACAGGCAAGTGAACAAGATTAATGCTCGTAAAGAGTTCTTCAATGTCAGGATAAAGGATATCAAATCAACTATTGAAGATATGAGCATCAGTGCGCACTGGACAATGTTTGCGGACGCCAAAGAATATAGAGAGTCCTTAGCTATTGAAAATGAGCGTTCAGCAGCAATCACTGCAAATGAGGAGCTTGTGGTTGCTTAATATTTATGCTTTTTCATAAAGCGGCTGCCTGGCCCTTCCACGGAACCGGAAGTGTCTGGTAACCGTGCTCGGTGAAGACCACGCAGGGGACATCAGCTCAACCAGCGGGTTGAACTGACAGGTATCGAGGTGATGCCACTTGCGACGCCGGTGAACATGTATGGAGCAGGATTTACCGCAGGTTGGGGGGCAGTTGTGTGTGCCCAGCAATGCCGACAATGTCCGTCACAGAACAGGATTTTTCAACAAGAGAAAGAAACTGAACCTGCCACGGTAAAGACAGGATAAGGATAGAGGGATTTTTGTCCATGAAAGTGCTCTGGGTTGGTTAGGTACTTATACATTTTTCTGGCACCAAACCATACTCTCCAGAATGTTTGAGCGCCCAGCACCAGCAGTTTAGAGACTAGATGACAGAATTTTCTCGCTGGACCTGACTGAGAGTTCATGGGCCATATAGTCTTCAAGACAGATAACTTCTTTAGAACTGAGGGGGAGAAAATATTTGTTGGGGAGCACATCCGGCTTTCCCTGAGGTGAGTGTTATCAATACCCACCCCGGATATTCAAGGTCACAATGGCTAATAACGGCAGTATCATTTTTCGTTATCAAAATAGGGTCAGGAAAAGTAGAACTGTAATTTCTGATGACAACAGCAGCATTACTCAAGTGGTACCTCCCATTGTTCGGTGAACAACCAAATCCTACAATAGCCACCACAACGGGGGAAGACCCTTTTGTATACAGTTAAATATCCCCTTCTTTGGAGGGAATCACGCATGGCAGTCCGCAAAGTGACAACTGGTCAATAAATGTGTGAACGCTACCCTGCCAGCCGTTCTGGCTGCAGGGTGTCGAAGATGTTTGCAACTAAAGGAAAAGGTATACCATAGATGAAAACGAGAATAGGTCTGAGTCTAGCCAGGATGACACAACTAACTTTGATATAACCTTAACGGGTAAGTGATACATCTGCCTATTAGGTTTAATATAACCCACCGGTCACAATGCTTTCATTGCTTGTGGAATAATATTTTAGCGTACTTTAATTGTATAATCTCATTGAGATACTGAGTGCCAGATAAAACTTATCACTACCAGCGCTCATTACTATGACTTTCAAAACTGGTGCTGTTGGCATAACAAAACCCATCAATGTCGGGGAAAAGAGTAAATTGCCTGATGTCGAAAACCTTTTCGAGCATGACTAAGCACTCCCTCTTCATGTCCGGTGTAAGAGCAATTAGTTTTACCCATTGCGAATTTTTTTGGAATAATAAGCTTCCCTCTAGTTCATCGCTAACTCGGCTATATAAGAATTGTGCATTCTGAGCGGCAATCCTTTTCGTCACAACAGGTGGTTGCCATAATCTTGGGCACACCTCCAAGACATCATCTGGTTTCGGATCGCCTGAACCAAATATTTCATTGTAAGTTCGTAGTTCAGGCCTTCCCTCAAAGCCACGAACGCTTGCCCAATGCAGACCGAATAATAGTCCGATTTTATCTCTTTCAGAATTACAGGCAAACCAGAGGGCAACAAGCATATTTCTTGAAACGTCTACCAAACGTGTTGCTGCACCATGGTGTTGAAGCTTTGCCAGTAATTCAAAATCACAAAGCACTCGCCCATTTTCGTAATGATATCCTTGGTGTTTCGCACTACTTAGAAGCTCCCTTTCATAGTCACGCATACTCATTTCCGAAGGAAGATAACTTTTATCTTTCGCGAGCCGTCTATATGCCCCGCTATGAATAGGCCACTCAATGTTGCCTTGACCTCTCCAAAGATAGATATTTCGTGCGCCGTCTTTGTCCACAGAAGCAAACTCAATAATCTGCCAAAATTCATCAGGTGCTATCAATGGGCCGAATAACTCCGTTTCGATTAATTCCATAGTTTACCCACCACACCCTCAACCTCATGCTGAAACACATAAGGATCAGACAGCAATTCAAACTGTTCATCGTACTGATAGGTCACGGCAACATGATAGTCATCACCGGCAAAGGCTTTTACTGCTTCGATATCCCGCCAGTAGGTTGCCAGGAAAAAATGCTCCCAATCCCCTTGCGAAACGCTTTTGACCAAAACGCCTAAATTGCCTTCGATACCCTGAGAATGCTGGACGCCCGTCAGTTGCAGAT
>NZ_JBFUHK010000144.1:0-3171 GCF_056402435.1 Rahnella sp. P4_A8
TGACCGTATTTGGCTATCGGATAAATCAGTGAAGCATTCTTTCTGGTATTAAATAATTGCAGTTAAAGTCATTCAATAAAACACTTATTTATCTGCAAATGATTTTTTATTTTGAGGGCGGAAAGAGGTTATTTGTTCACTGAATGGGAGAACAGAGAATTGCCCGAATACCAAAAGAAAAGCCAGCTCAAGGGAGATTGAGCTGGCCAAGGAGGTGGTTCCTGGTATAGTCCGGTGCTTTATTTTGCATTCGAAGTAAATTGCGAATGCATATTAACCAACCACCCTAAAAATAGATGTGATCGAATTCTTGTTTTCGAAGAATTCCTTATTTTGAATGCGGATTCCGGGTGTCGGTTTCTTCCAGATTACGCAACAAAATAGCGAATTCCAGGCTGACATCTTCCGGCAACGCGACATATACGAAGTGGCCATTACCCGGCGCCACGTCGGTCGGCTGACCTTTTTTGTTGCGCAGCGCTTCCAGTGTGAACTGAACGTTACCCTGCGGCGTCATCATTTCCACACTGTCGCCGACGCTGAACTTATTTTTCACGTCGATTTCTGCCCAACCATCCTTACGGTTACCGGTGAATTCACCGACAAACTGCTGGCGGTCGCTGACGGAGAAACCGTATTCGTAGTTCTGTTGTGCGTCATGCGTATGACGGCGCAGGAAACCTTCGGTGTAACCGCGATGCGCCAGGCCTTCCAGCGTTGAAAGCAGAGTCGGGTCAAAAGGTTTTCCGGCGACTGCATCGTCAATGGCGCGGCGATAAACCTGTGCGGTGCGGGCGCAATAGTAGAAGGATTTGGTACGGCCTTCGATTTTAAGCGAGTGCACACCCATTTTGGTCAGGGTTTCCACGTGCTGTATCGCCCGCAGATCCTTGGAATTCATAATATAAGTGCCGTGTTCGTCTTCAAACGCACTCATATATTCGCCCGGACGCATCGCTTCTTCCAGCATAAAGACTCTATCCGTCGGCTGGCCGATGCCTAATGTCGGTTCGGCGGCTTCAACCTGTTGAACGGGGATTGGCTCGTACTGATGCACGATATTGCCGATGGCGTCTTCTTTGCCTTCCTGAACCTTATATTCCCAACGACAGGCGTTGGTGCAGGTTCCCTGATTGGGATCGCGTTTATTGATGTAACCGGAAAGCAGGCAGCGGCCTGAATACGCCATGCACAGTGCGCCGTGCACGAAGATTTCGATTTCCATGTCCGGCACCTGGGCGCGGATTTCAGCGATCTCTTCCAGCGACAATTCGCGGGATAAAATCACCCGCGTCAGCCCCATTTGTTTCCAGAATTTTACTGTCGCCCAGTTAACGGCGTTGGCCTGCACCGACAGGTGAATATCCATCTGCGGAAACGCTTCCCGCACCATCATGATAAGGCCAGGATCGGACATAATCAGGGCATCCGGCCCCATATCGATGACCGGCTGTAAATCACGGATAAAGGTTTTCAGCTTGGCGTTATGGGGGGCGATATTCACTACCACATAGAATTTTTTACCCAGAGCATGGGCTTCGTTGATGCCGGTCTCCAGATTCTGGTGGTTAAATTCGTTATTACGTACGCGCAGGCTGTAGCGCGGCTGACCGGCATAAACTGCATCGGCACCGTAAGCAAAAGCGTAACGCATGTTTTTCAGGGAGCCGGCAGGGGACAGCAGTTCCGGAACAAAAGAATCGCGGGTAAACATAGTCAATCTCAGTCTGATCACAAGTCAGGGCCGTCCCGGATGCGGGGCGACGAAAGGTCGGAATTGTAACGTCTGAGTTGATCAAAAGCAGCCAGTTCGTGTGGGTATTTGAGGTTTTACGGGGGCAGATCAATTTTTGCATCCTGAGGCTACAACAGGGAATGTGGCAGCCTCAGGACAATCAGGTCAGGCGGTTTGCTGGGTAAGATCACGGATATCGGTACTGGTACCGTTTTTCACGACCGACTGAACGCCTTTCTTCGATGCACTTTCCGTTGAGTACATTTCGCTCACGCCGATCACCTGATGATTTTTTGCTTTCAGCACAAAGTAGAACTGGCCGTCTTTCGAGGGTTTGACTTCGTACTGCGCTTCGTCAGGTGCGTTGGTTTGAACCGATGAAATGCCGTTTTCGGCCGAGGCTTTGCTGGCATACATTTCACTGGTGAGGATAATCTCTCCGTTCCCGGCCTTCAGGTTAAAGTGAAACTGTCCATTCTTCGCTTTTTTCAGATCATAGTGACCATTAGCCATAAAGGTAATCTCCATCAGAGGGGTTATTTTCCAGAGATAAGTGTAGTTAAAGGAAACTTTTTCGCGGAGACAGGAGAAATTTAAGGCATGAAATGTGAACTGGCCGACAGACTTTCAGCAACTTTACAAAACTCAATTGCCGGCCAGAAGCGCGTTAAACCAAATGGCAGGGCTCCGCTTCCCAGCGGTAACCGACGCCGTATACCGCGCGGATAAACGCCTTTTCGCCGTCCAGTGATTCGAGTTTGCGACGCAGATTTTTGATGTGGCTGTCGATGGTGCGATCGGTCACAACGCGGTAATCGTCGTAGAGATTATTGAGCAGCACTTCGCGGGTAAAAACGTAACCCGGTTTGACGGACAGGGTTTTCAGCAGGCGGAATTCCGCTGGCGTCAGCTCCAGTTCGTGCCCCTGGAATGTCGCCTGAAAGCGGGCTTCATCAATATGCAGACCGGTTTCTTTTGCCACGTGCTCATCCGGACGTACACAACGGCGCAGGATCACTTTCACGCGCGCGACCACTTCCCGCGGGCTGTACGGCTTGCAAATGTAATCATCGGCACCGATTTCCAGGCCAAGCAGGCGGTCGATCTCTTCGGTTTTGGCGGTCACCATCATGATCGGGACATCAGAGAACTGGCGGATATCGCGGCAAATCGACAGGCCACTGCTGCCCGGCAGCATCAGATCCAGAAGGATCAGCGCCGGTGGCTGATTTTTAACCAGCGTAATCACGTCGTGCCCGTCCGGTAACCATTGGGTGGCATAGCCGGCGGCTTCCAGGTAGTCGATCAGCAACTGGGCGAGTTTAGGTTCATCTTCCACGATCAGAATTTTCAACGGCGCAGGGCCGGACAGTACAGAGTCGTTCATTCAGTGTCTCAGGCCATGTGGAACAGAAAGGGGCAGGACGATGGTAATG
>NZ_JBFUHK010000145.1:0-3160 GCF_056402435.1 Rahnella sp. P4_A8
CCTCATCATTTTCAAAATCATTAATCTTACCGATTAGCCAGTCGCGACTTGCACGCGCGTCATCGGTGTCTGCCTTTTCGAGATTCACGGTATCTTTCATAAATTCGTTAAAGGCAGCTATTACTGTGGTCGCCATGTTCAGTCCTTTAATTTTTTCATGCAAAACGCGCAGGGCTCTGTCGTAAACCTGAACACTTCAGTACCCCGGAAGAGTCGGTACATTTTATTCTTATTACCGTAAGTTAAAAACCGCCTCGCTCTCTACAAGCACATATAATTTACATGGGAAATAAGAGTCTCACTCTTTTATTGATAATTATGCAAATGTTTAAATTATTAATGTCAATTATGCATTAATGCTATTATGTTTAAAATCCATAATTAATGTTGCATTATCAGCACAAATCCTTCTTCATTCCAACTGAGATCCGAAAAAAGTAAGTTCCGGATCTTTCCTTTCTGTCCTGCTGTCGCTCCCGCTAAAAACACATCATATGGTATCTTAGGTGATACTAACTACCGTGCATGTTGTGTTTTCGGCCCGCAGCGTGACCGGGTTCGCGCCCCCGAAAAGGGCGGCTTTGCTTATTCCCGCGTCGTGGTACACTTCCGGAAAGTGTGAATAAGCCGGTAAATCGGATCATCGCGAAATGGCGAAACGGTAATTTAGCCGGGCGTCTATATGGTTGCTTATTATTATGTTGGTGATGTTCACGACAGGGAAGATAAGGCGGAGAATATTCAGGCGTGTGACTGACTCAGGATTGTGTGCAGTCAGATCTGCCGCAGAGAGTAATTACTCTGAGTGACTATTTTTATGGGGATCACTTTTGATGGACGATAAGAAAATAGTTGATATGACCAACATGTATAGAGCGCTGACGCAACTAGGTCACCAGCGTATCTGGTTGAGAATCATCATCTCAGGCGATCTATTCATGGTTACTTTCGAAAGCAGACGTCTTGCTCGTTTTGATCGTAGTTTGGGTACATGGCGTTTCGTGAAAAATGCTGATTTGGTGGACGACTACCCTCTGGGAAGCGTGCCAGATGGAGAAGGGTTAACAGAACTGCATGAAAAGGATGAGCTGCTTTTATACCTGACGATTTGTAACGAGGATGTTGTTCGTCTGCGTTCATGCCTTGCGACGCTTAATGGTTGATATTGTCAGTTGCCTACCATCAGTAACCGTTGGTGGAATTTCTCAAAAAGGAAAAAGCATGGCTGATGGAATTTCGGTATGGGTGCCGGTGATTTCTGCCCTGGCTGCCAGTGTGCTCACAGGAACAATCCAGTACTTTATGAACCGGCAGAATCATTACTTTGCCCTCGAACGTGAAGAGAAGGCGATGGCTGAACGCCTTCGCCAGGAAAAAGAAGTTAAGCAGGAAAAAATTGACCGTGAAAGACATTTCATCGCCATCGAGCTGGTATTTCTGCTGGAGCAGTTCGCAGAGGCTTGCTCCAATGTTGTAGCTGATACAGGTGAAAATAATGACGATCCTCAACCCACCCGTGAGCCAACTGTCGATTATCCTGAACTCAGCTTCACAGACGTCAGTGGAAACTGGCAGGTTCTCGATACACGTCTGATGTATCGCATTCGGGAGCTTCTGGTCCTGCAGAGAGAGGCACATAAGGCTATCGCACACATCAGAGAATATGACTATGACGGAGATTGCAAAGATTACTTCCGTGAGCGCTGGTATCAGTATGCCTATCTGGGGTTAAAAGCCATCATTCAGGTCAGACGCCTGCGTAAGATGGCCGGTTTTCCGGATACACGCCTTGCGAATTCGGAATGGTCCGCTCAACCTGTCCTGAAGGAAATGTGGCGAATTGAGCGCCGTCGCAGAGCCAAAGAATCTATCGAATACCGAAAACTGTTTGAAGATCAGGACAACCCGGAGAGCATAACATTGTGAATGACCTTGTTACATATACACCTCCTCTTCATCAGATGGCGCAGTTGCCCGTGGCTATCGACTATCCGGCGGCGCTTGCGCTACGCCAGATGGCCCTGATACAGGATGAATTGCCGAAATACCTGCTGGCCCCGGAGGTGAGCGCGCTGCTCCACTACGTGCCGGATCTTCACCGCAAGATGCTGTTATCCACTCTGTGGAATACTGGGGCCCGCATTAACGAAGCGCTGGCTCTGACCCGGTCGGATTTTAACTTGGCACCGCCTTACCCTTTCGTGCAGCTGGCGACGCTCAAACAACGCGCAGAGAAAGCGGCGAGAACAGCCGGACGATTACCCGCCGGCAGCCAGGCCCTTCGCCTGATCCCCCTTTCTGACGCCCTGTATGTCAGTCAGTTACAGATGATGGTGGCCACGCTGAAAATTCCGCTGGAACGACGCAATAAGCGCACCGGTAAGACCGAGAAGGCGCGCATCTGGGAGATAACCGACCGCACGGTGCGCAGCTGGATCAGCGAGGCGGTGGAAGCGGCCAGCTGTGACGGCGTCACGTTCTCGGTGCCGGTGACACCACACACCTTCCGCCACAGCTACGCCATGCATATGCTGTACGCCGGTATTCCACTGAAGGTGCTGCAGAGCCTGATGGGACACAAGTCGGTCAGTTCGACGGAGGTCTATACCAGGGTATTTGCGCTGGACGTGGCGGCCCGTCATCGGGTGCAGTTCTCGATGCCCGGCGCCGACGCGGTGGCCATGCTCAGGCAGACGTCACGATGATGGTGTTCTATAAGTTTTCAACTAGCATTCTTTCCGTAAAACCACGCAGTTCCTGTGCGTGATAGGAATGGCATTTTACATTCGACACAGCATTGAACCACTTCATAAGGATAACTCTGTGCAATTAACCTAAGTAGTTTTACGCATTAGCTGTGTCTGGTTTTGGTGCGTAGGAATTGCAGTCTGTTCGGAGTAGGAAAGTAAAAGCTTTAAGTTGCCAGAATTAGCGAGAGAAGATTGATTTCATTCAAAATGCGTAGCTGGATCTGGAATCTTTATGAGGGTATAATTTCTTGAATTGAGGAATTTCTTAAAGGAATATGGGGCTGAGTTATTATCAAACTGGAGTCAAGAGTTGTTAAAATGCTTTAGATTTGCTTTTTATCTATGACAGGTGGGTTAGTACCAAAACTACCATTATACTTATTATATTAATTTTTATAGGAAAGAGGTGA
>NZ_JBFUHK010000146.1:0-3119 GCF_056402435.1 Rahnella sp. P4_A8
CTGTTCGTAGAGTTTTGTTAAATAGCTCAATAAATCCGTTCTGCATTGGCCTGCCTGGCTGAATAAAATCGAGTATCACGCCGTGCAACTCTGCCCATTCAGCTAAAGCAGCGGCTGTAAGTTCTGGCCCGTTATCGCTGCGTATAAATGCCGGATAGCCTCTTTCAGCACTTAACCGCTCCAGGATGCGTACAACGCGATGAGCAGGTATATCCAAATCAACTTCGATTGCCAGCGCTTCCCGATTAAAATCATCGACGACGTTAAATAACCTGAATCGCCGCCCGTCGATCAGGGCATCGCTCATAAAATCAACTGACCAACAGTGGTTCATTTTATGCGGAATAACCAACGGCTGTGGATGCCTGTTAGGTAAGCGTTTTATTCTTTTACGCCGAAGGTTCAGTTTTAATAATCGGTAGATCCGGTAAACCCGTTTTGCATTCCACAGTAATCCTGCCTGGCGTAACTTATTGAACATGAGGCCAAAACCATAAGCCGGATACTGATGCGCCAATTTTTGCAGTGCCTCGACCACGGGCAGATCCCGTGCCGTGTTCGGGGAATAATGCACCAGGCTTCGCCTTATACCGATAATCTGGCACCCGCGTCGTTCGCTGGCCTGATGTTCCGTCATGACGTAACGCACCAACACACGCTTTTCGGGCACCGCTAAAGTTTTTTTGAAACAACATCCTTAAGAATTTCATGATCTAAGCTCAAGGAGGCATACATCTGCTTTAATCGGCGGTTTTCCTCTTCCAGCTCTTTCATTCGTTTGATATCAGAGGACTCCATACCGCCGTATTTAGATTTCCAGTTGTAATAGCTGGCTTCCGACACGCCGTTTTCGCGGCACACATCCTTAACGTGCCGACCCCCTTCAACTTCTTTTAGAACTCGCAGGATCGGAGTTTCAGTGAAACGAGCTTTCTTCATGATGAGCCTCCTTTGGTTGTATTTTAACCAGAGAACTCTATCAAGCAGTAAGACTAAATTCAGGAGGGACTACAGCCGGATCTCAGACTGGGCATCGGACTGCGTTTTAGTAGTTGATGAATCAGGGCCATACTTTTTTACCCAGGCATAGAGGCTGTGCGTGGTGATATCAAGACGGGTGGCGACGCTTGCGATGGAATGGCCGCGATCAACAACCTGTTTGACCGCTTCAATTTTGAACTCTTCAGGATAATGTTTACCGCTCATGAGCACATCTCTTTTAAGTCATTTTAAATGACTCGGAGGTGTCTGTTAAACCCGTGGCGATTCAGTTTAATAAAGAAAATATATTACTCATGTTGCTTATTCCTTTAAAAAAGCAGAGTGACAATATCTGACTTCTGAAGCTGGCTGATATCTTTAAGGCTTTTACCTGACTGGAAAGAGAGATGATGCTGACCTTTACACACAAATGTCCCCGGAACCCGCCATCTGTTTGTTTGTTTGTTTGTTTTACAACAAACTGTACGCAGATTGTTCTATCTGCTTCTAATGTTGCCACCTTATTAAATTAAAATTCTTTATTTTTCAATGGAATTTAAGTTTTGGCATCGTGGTACAAACACTGCAATGACCTGTACGTCAACTGGACACTACAGGAGAGAAAACGATGGCAATGCGTCAATGTGCAATCTACGGGAAAGGGGGTATTGGGAAATCCACCACCACCCAAAACCTTGTAGCGGCTCTGGCCGAAATGAACAAGAAAGTCATGATTGTCGGCTGCGACCCTAAGGCTGATTCAACCCGCCTTATTCTGCATGCGAAAGCACAGAACACTATCATGGAAATGGCCGCTGAAGTGGGTTCCGTGGAAGATCTGGAGCTGGAAGATGTGATGCAAATCGGCTATGGCGGCGTGCGCTGTGCGGAATCAGGTGGCCCTGAGCCTGGTGTGGGTTGTGCCGGACGCGGGGTGATCACCGCCATCAACTTCCTCGAAGAAGAAGGCGCGTATGTACCGGATCTGGATTTTGTGTTTTACGACGTATTGGGCGATGTGGTATGCGGCGGTTTCGCGATGCCGATCCGCGAAAATAAAGCGCAGGAGATCTACATCGTGTGCTCCGGTGAAATGATGGCGATGTATGCCGCCAACAACATTTCCAAGGGCATCGTGAAATACGCGAAATCGGGCAAAGTTCGTCTGGCCGGGCTGATCTGTAACTCCCGCCAGACGGATCGCGAAGATGAACTGATCATCGCGCTGGCCGAAAAACTTGGCACGCAAATGATCCACTTCGTGCCGCGTGACAACATTGTGCAACGCGCTGAAATCCGCCGCATGACGGTCATCGAATACGACCCGACTTGCGCGCAGGCAGATCAGTATCGTGCACTGGCGAACAAAATCGTCAACAACACCAAAATGGTGGTGCCGACACCGGTCACCATGGATGAGCTGGAAGCCCTGTTAATGGAATTCGGCATTATGGAAGAAGAAGACCTGACCATCGTCGGTCGTACCGCCGCCGAAGAGGCGTGATTTCGTCCCCTTTATCCAGAGATGCACAGACCTGCGGGAATGTGCACCTTTTCAGGCAATCAGCGGAGTCTTTATGACCAGTGAAACACGCGAACGTAACGAGGCGTTGATCCAGGAAGTGCTGGAGATCTTCCCCGAGAAGGCGCTTAAAGATCGTAAGAAACACATGATGACCACCGACCCGGCGATGGAATCTGTCGGCAAGTGTATTGTCTCAAACCGCAAATCGCAGCCGGGCGTGATGACCGTGCGAGGCTGCGCTTACGCCGGTTCCAAAGGCGTGGTCTTTGGCCCGATCAAAGACATGGCACACATCTCCCACGGCCCGGTTGGTTGCGGCCAGTATTCCCGTGCCGGACGCCGTAACTATTACACCGGCTGGAGCGGCGTAAACAGCTTCGGCACCATCAACTTCACCAGCGATTTTCAGGAACGGGACATCGTATTTGGCGGCGATAAAAAGCTCGACAAATTGATCGACGAACTGGAGATGTTGTTCCCGCTGACCAAAGGCATTTCGGTGCAGTCGGAATGTCCGGTCGGTCTGATCGGTGATGACATTTCTGCCGTCGCCAAAGCCAGCAGCGCCAAAATCGGTAAGCCGGTCGTGCCGGTACGCTGCGAGGGTTTCCGC
>NZ_JBFUHK010000147.1:0-3070 GCF_056402435.1 Rahnella sp. P4_A8
GTTGATGACCATGGGTTGTTACGGTATTGGTGTGACTCGTGTGGTCGCTGCGGCGATTGAACAAAACCACGATGACCGCGGTATTATCTGGCCGGATGCTATCGCGCCGTTCCAGGTCGCTATCCTGCCAATGAACATGCACAAATCTTTCCGTGTGAAAGATGCGGCAGAAGCGCTGTATAAAGAACTGCGTTCACACGGTATCGATGTGATCCTCGACGATCGTAAAGAACGTCCGGGCGTCATGTTCGCGGACATGGAACTGATCGGTGTGCCGCATCAGGTGGTGATTGGTGATCGTAATCTGGATGCTGAAGAGCTGGAATACAAAAACCGTCGCACTGGCGAAAAACAGATGATCAAACAAAGCGATATCGTGGAATATCTGCTGAGCCAGATCCCGCGTTAAGATCCGCTGATGATCATTTGTCCATAAAAATGCCCGCGTAATGCGGGCATTTTTATTTGTGCTATTCCGCCTGAGCCTAATCGCTTTTACGGGCAGGACTTCGTTGCATCAAACCGTACGTTTTTATCTGCAACCACAGCCTTTCGCACCTGCCCTTCTTCCATTGACGGCTCTGTCATGAAATGCCCGTCCATAGAAAGGAAGACCAGCTGATTGGGGGTTTTACGCGAGGCAAGATACCCTTCTTCCAGCGATTTATTTGCCGACATCGGGAATATGTTGCCTGTCGCACAATCTTTAAAGGAAGCAGCATCGGCGCTGTATTGCATCATTCCGCTCAGTGCCATTGGCGTTTTCGGCAAATTCTGCTGCACCGGCGTCAACGTATAGTTGAATGTGGACGTAATCGGCTCACCGCTTTGATCCAACATTTCCAGATTTTCATCTTTCGGATGGAAATAACGTTTCTCGCCCTGGCTGTCCGTCAGCACCAGTTTATCCGCAGTGCGGGCCCAGCGTCCGTAGCTGGCAAACACCTGATCGCCCTCTTTGCCGCCCTGATATTCCTCCTGAAGGATGTAAGTCCCATCCTGATCCAGGAATAATGACGTCTTCAGGCCACTGCAATCTGCGCACGGCAACACGCCACTGTAACTCTGCTGCATAGCCTGCAACGGTTTTTCATGATTAAAGGCGGCGGTATGGCAACCGAAGAGTGACAGCGCCCCGAGCGCCAGCACTGCACTAATGATGATTTTTTTCACAGTTTCTCCCCTACTGCTTTTCTACAGTGCCGCGATAAAAATTGTCCTGCAGCACGAAGTTAGGGCTAACGTATTTTGCCCCGTAATGCTTTTGTCGCACCCTTGCGAACTTTACTTTCAACCCGACGAATTTTAGACCCACGAGTCGGCTTCGTCGCGCGGCGCGGTTTTTCTACTACCATCGCCTGTGAAATCAGTGCCCCCAACCGGGCCAGAGCGGCTTCGCGATTCATCTCCTGACTCCGGTATTCCTGGGCTTTGATAATGACCCAACCGTCGGCAGTAACAGAATGATGATTAAAAGCCAGTAAGCGCTCTTTGTAATATTCTGGCAAACTCGACGCTTTAATATCAAAGCGTAAATGGATAGCCGTTGATGTTTTATTGACGTTCTGACCGCCGTTGCCCTGAGCGCGGATCGCCGTTAATTCGATTTCGCTGTCAGGTATTTCCAGTTTTCCTGAAAGGATTAGCACGCTGATTACCTGGCTTCTTTTATGACAGACTCTTTCCATTCAGAAAAATGAATTTCCAAATTACTCTGAGCATCAGAAAGCCAAATAGTTCCGTCCTGCAATGTGGCCTGTAAGTTCATGGTACGGCTGCCAAAAGCAGTCAATTGATTCAGCAACTCATCTTCTAAATAACGGATACGCAGGTTCTCAAAACCTCTGACTTTCCCCTCGATTTGCGACCACCAGACTTTCGCGGCACGCTCACCATACGCATAAAGGACCACCTCACGCGATTGGTTACAGGCTTTTTTCAGACGCTTCTCATCAGGTAGTCCTAATTCGACCCATAATTCGATGCCGTTATGGTCGTTTTTACGCCAGATTTCCGGCTCATCTTCGGCGCTTAATCCGCGGGTAAAAGTCAGTCGTTCGTCGGCATGGTAAATCCATGCCAGCAGACGCAGCATCATGCGTTGTTCTGTTTCGGAAGGATGCTGTGCCAGAGTCAGGCTGGCGTCATGAAAGAAATTACGATCCATATCAGCGATATTGACCGCTGCTTTATAAATGGTTGCTTTTAACGCCATGGTAAACCCCTTGATAATAGACGCACAGTGTACTTGAAAGCATCCTGCTGCGGCCAGTTTTCCCCCGATGGTCATCCGCAATAAAGGCTTTACGCAAACGATTTACCTTTACAGGCCTGCTAATAACTCACACTCTCCTGTGCTATAGTCGTTAAATACTGAGAGCTTATCTTTCTGCGCTTTCCTCAGAGGGATACGCTTTTTAGGGAGAACTTATGCAACAATACTGTGAGTTGGTACGCCGTAGATATTCTGAAATTGCCAGCGGTGATCTCGGATATGTGCCCGATGCGTTGGGCTGTGTATTGAAAGCATTGGACGAAGTCGCAGCAAATGCTGAACTTCCGTCTTCCGTTAGGGACCAGGCGGCCTACGCCGCCGCTAACTTATTGGTGAGCGATTATGTCGATGAATGATGAGTACCAACCCATCAATTGTGATGACTACGATAATCTCGAGCTCGCCTGCCAGCATCACCTGGTTTTGACGCTGAAGATGCGTAGCGGAGAAGTCGTTGAGGCTAAAGCCAACGATTTGTTAATGCGTAAGAAAGTGGAATATCTGGTGGTTGAGGCGAACGGCGAACAACGAGATCTGCGTCTGGATCACATTGAAAGCTTTAGCCATCCGGAAATTGGCACCGTTGTCGTCAGTGCCGAATAGCGACAACCGACGTCAGTTACCTAACGGGCAATCTCAGGATTGCCCGTTTGCATTTCTGAAGCAATCTTATTTCAACGACGTCAGACTGGCGTAATACGCTGCCAAATCACTGATATCCTGATCGGATAATGACGCACTAAAAGCCTGCATCACACCCGCCTGCCCGCCACTTCTCTCACCCTTCTTGTAAGC
>NZ_JBFUHK010000148.1:0-2998 GCF_056402435.1 Rahnella sp. P4_A8
TAACAGGCTTATACCCTCGACATGAAGTTTGAGCAGGGAATCGTAAAGGGGCAGGTCTGTTCTGATCATGTCAGCACAGAACTTATAAAGAAAAAGCCGCTGTTTCTTACCGAACTTTGCCATGGATAATCTCCGAGTTGTCTTTATCTACATCGCCAAATTCCATACTGAACCAGGTAGCACAATCCCGACCACGAAGTACTTCCGCAAATACCTTTTCTTTTATTTCAAATCCCTCACTCAGACCCGGTGACGAGATGCGTTTTTTTCGCCATAAGGTGTAAACCTGTAACCACTCTTGTTTAGATATTGCGGCGAGTTCATCATATGTGGGTCGCATATATTCCATGACAAGTTGCCTGCCGCTTATACCGGTATGCTTACATTTTTCACACCCCCTTTCGTTTTGCTCGTAGAGGGTCATCAATTTCTCACCAAATGTGATTTCGACAGAATGATGGCAATGAGGACAAATAACAGGGACAAGTTTTTGACACTGCAATCCGGCAATAAAGCCCGGTGTGGAGAGTTTATCGCTGGTGATGCCCATGGCGGATAAGCGCTGTAGCAGGGAGACAATATTCCCTGCATGAACAGTCGTAAAACAGTAGTGACCGCTTTCAACTGCGCCGGCGAGGGCATTCGCGGAGATAGAGTCGCGGATTTCGCCCACCATCAGAACATCAGGATCGCGGCGTAATGCGGATTTGATAGCAGAATGGAAACCGCCACCTTCAACACTGACCACTGAGCTTTGTTTTGCTCCAAATATCTGATATTCGACAGGATCTTCTACAGTAAGAAAACAGCCTTTATTGCCATAACGGTTAACCTGCAGCCACTCCATCAGGTTCTTCAGAGTGGTGGATTTTCCTGAACCAGTGGTGCCCGCAATAAAATATGCCCCATAGGGATTACTGAGGATCTTTTTCAGATCTTCTAATTCTTCTTCCGATATACCGAGTTTATTGAGATTAGCGACGGCTCCTTTAGAGAGTCCTGATGGGATAATACGTAATACAGCATGAAAACAATCGTTCGTTTCACCAAAAATGGGAAAGTGGGCGTAGCGGAAACGAAAACTTAATCCGTTAAGCGTATAGAGAATATTGGCACTTTGCGGAATAGTACGGTTCCAGGTGGTATCACGGGTGCTGGCTTGTACGTTGTACAGGACGAATACCAGCTCATCGCATTTGCTGGCAGGCATCTGCATCATTGGTAGCAGCATGCCATTTACCCTGACCTCAAGCTGCGCAAGAATATCATTGCGGGTGATATGAAGGTCACTGGCCCCCATATCAACGGCTTCAATCAATATGGCTTCAAGTTCCTTCTGCGTTTCACTAATATCCAGTGCAACACGGCTCTGTTTCTGCAAAGAAACAAGTTCATAAATTTTGAAATAAACGGCTTCTGTGACGCCCCCGATTCCGACAATCTTGTGACGATGGATGTCGTTCATTTTGCGAACTTCATATTGAAGAATATGCAGCTCTTCAATTAAAGAACGTTGAGAAACGAGATACTCCTGCGTGCCCAAACGGGCGAGCAACATGCGATCCTCAATTTCAGCAAAAGTCCATTCGCCGCTGTGTATGGAATCGTCCGTAAGTCGTATGAAATCCAGGATCACCGGGAGACTTCCTGAACAAATGACTGACGTCCGTTATTGCCCTGATGGACGGCATAACGTTTACCGTTGGCTAAGAAAATCTCTCCGATACGGACAAATACGATTTTTGTGCCCACGGAGACGGCTGCCTGTGTGATGCCAGCAATCTGCGACAGCATCATTATTTTCGGTTCGACAAGAGGGGCTTGTGAAGCCGGTTTAGCTTCTTTATCGTCAGATTCGCCACCCATGTTGCTCATCATTGGCACCTGAGTCAGTTCCGAGGCTTCACTTTTTATCTTTGCCATTTCCAGCCGCAACTTAGCGAGCGTCAGCTGTTGTGAAAGCTCACGCTGGGCCTGATTAAAAGCCACGTCATCTTCCATCAATCTGGAGATATGCTGCTGAATTGGAGCCGGGACTTCCCCGAAAGGATCGCTGGTGGTTTTAACGTCATCAGCGAAACTGCCAGAAGAAAACAAAACAATCAGAGCTGTTAACATTAATTTCCGATTTTG
Organism: Rahnella sp. P4_A8; assembly: GCF_056402435.1. Lineage (NCBI taxonomy): Bacteria > Pseudomonadati > Pseudomonadota > Gammaproteobacteria > Enterobacterales > Yersiniaceae > Rahnella > Rahnella sp. P4_A8. Next base: position 2,134 of record NZ_JBFUHK010000148.1, read on the forward strand.
CATACCATGACTCCTGAAATTTTATTATCTTTAACGCTATCGATTTTTTGAATAATAAACGCGTCCCTGAATGCTTGTCTTTCTAAAATACTGGCGACGTACAATACATCTATGCCATTTTTAGACGTTTTGGGTATTTCCATTTCCCAGTTCATCGTGTTAAGTCCGTAGTATTTACCTCTCCCTTTTTTGGCTATTTTATTTTCGTTCGTCTGCACAGGCGAACCAGGAAGGGAGACTATTTTTAATGTTTGCTGGATGCCCGATATCGAGTTATAAGAATAAAGATAGTTTAATAAATCCCCGCAGAATGGCRCAGTAATATCTGCTTTGTTTTTATAGGCACTCAGTAACGGGTTATCACTCAGGCCTGATTGAATCCCCGAGAAATTAACCGAGTCATCTGAGAAAATCGCTGTATAATTTTCACCCCAAAAGTTTTTCTGCGCTATATTAAATACATTGCCTTTATTCAGCTGATAACTAAATGAGCAGCTCTGTGGATCACAAACAAATGTTTCATTTGTATAATTGAATTCGGCCAGGATGTTTTGACTTTTTGAAATCTCAGACGCCAGTTTGGTGAATTGCGTGATGCTCCCACCCGTTAACGATTTCAAATAGTACTTTTCGACAGTTTTTATATCATTCGCTAATTGCTGTTCCTCACGACGTCTGACGTCCTCCTTCACCTGTGCTGGTTTATAGGCATAGAAATACCAGACGGTCACTCCGCCAGCAACAAGCAACAAGAGAACGACAACCGCAATCGCAACTTTAATGTTTCTGGAAAGCGGCTGAGAGTTTTTCTGTAATTTAAGTCCTTTTATCATATTGTTACCCGGAAATTATGCTATACAGAAAT
>NZ_JBFUHK010000149.1:0-2938 GCF_056402435.1 Rahnella sp. P4_A8
TGGGAGAACACCCTGTGAACAAAATGATGATGGCAATTCAAAATCGGGATGCCGGTGTACTTGCGCAGTTGATGCCCGAAGATAAACCTCAGCGCGTCGTGAACCCTGATGCCGAGAAGATGGTCGATACGTTGTTCGCCAACCTGATGCTAATTTTCCCTGCTGCCCGCCAGACCGCACTCAACAGTTCGGTGGACATCGCAGCTGCGAAACGGCAATGGATCCTGGCATTTGCGGAAAACGGAGTGACTTCGCTGGAACAGGTGAAAGCCGGTATGCGCATCGCCCGCCAGCAGGAAACTGACTTCTGGCCGAGTTGCGGCAAGTTCATTGGATGGTGCAAGTCCGGAGCTGCAGAGGGCGCTGGCCTGCCGTCAGTGGATGATGTGATGGATGAATTTAACCGCTATAGCGCCAGGCGCGGTGACTATAACTCACCAGCGGACTACCCTTGGCCAGCGCCGATCATGTACTGGATTGTGACCGACGTTCGCCGAATCATGCTGCAGAACAACTATACGGAAGGTGAAGTGAGAAAATCGGTACAACATCAACTGAATACATGGGCGAAACGCTTAGCTAAAGGCGAAAAAATACCGGCTCCAGTAACTCAGTTGGCAGCGCCAAGTAAACCATTGGGACAGACTCCAGCACAGCTGATGTATGCCGAGTATCAACGTAAGAAGCGGGAGGGGTGGTTATGAGATCTTATTCCCTGGCGCTTTCTCAACAAAAAGAGAAAGAAACGCACTTCTTAAAGGATGTTGGGGATCAGTGGCGGACGCCTGATGCTCTTTTCTGGGGAATCAATGCCATGTTCGGCCCCATTGTTCTCGATCTGTTCACTGATGGCGAGAATACTAAGTGTCCGCATTTTTACACTGTCGAAGACAATGCCTTGAGTAAGGACTGGTCTGCTCATCTGAAAGAGCTTAACGGTGCAGCCTTTGGCAATCCGCCGTATTCCCGCGCAAGGCGACGTGAAGGGCAACAGATCACTGGTATGAGTCATATTCTCAATCATACTTTCAAGATGCGGGAAAAGGGTGGCCGATATGTATTTCTTATAAAAGCGGCTACGTCAGAGGTCTGGTGGCCAGAGAAAGCTGATCACATAGCCTTCATCCGTGGGCGTATAGGATTTGAACTACCTGCGTGGTTTGTCCCTGCCAATGATAGACAGATACCTTCCGGGGCGTTTTTTGCTGGTGCCATAGCAGTGTTTGATAAGAAATGGCGAGGACCAGCCTTCAGCTATATCGACCGTGAAGAATTGCTAAGGCAAGGTGCGATATTCCAAAGCCAGATTCATACCAAGCCCAACAAACTGCAGGCATCAGTCAAACAAATCATTCCAGTGCTGGAAACGGCCAACGGGGGATGGACAGAAGAGGTTGACCGGCTTTTTGATAAGTTATCAAGGGCATCTGAGCTTAATCCTCAGTTGCAGAACAAGTTGCGTCTATACATCAATCGCCTTAAAAACGACGGTTTCAAATCTACAGAGATTCTCAGTACAGCTCAAACACTGGCCCGTAAAATGGGAGCAACAGTATGAATGAACTTCAGAAAATCTGGCTCGATGCTTACCGTGGTTACTTGAAAGCCGCATCAGCAACTGGCGAGCATTGCCCGTCTGATTACGACAGCGCGCGGGAACATGCTGATGCTGTGCTGAACAGCCTGTTTAAGGCTGGGGAGAGGGCTGAATGAGAGCACTCTTAAAGCCATATCCACAGAGGGATTTGGGGATTGTGCTATTACGGCCGCCAGGTGAAATGCTGCAGCATTTCAGCGGCAAACGCCTGCTAATAACCGATGAACCGGCGGATCTGCGCGGGGCGGCTGACGGTTTGGTACCGGTTGAGGCTCAACCACTATCGCGAGATCCGCGCCTGTCTGGATTTCTGGCCTCAGAGCGAGTTATCAACCTTGTCGGCGGGTGGGGTGCGCTAACATTGTGGGTTAAGCGTAACCGAGGCTGCCAGTGCACTAATTTTGGCGGTCAATATCATCACCATGAACTGGTGCAGTCTCGCCGTGCGCGTGGTGTTGTGTCTCTTTGTTGGACCCATGACAACGAATATCACGGAAAAGAATCGGTAAAACTCAATGCCGCAGCGCTGTCGAATACCACTGAATTTGTGACTGAGGCTATCCGCGAGCTTTCTCGATTGTCAGCCGGACATCAACTGACCCTGCCGGAACTTTGCTGGTGGGCAACGAGTAAGGGGCTGGCGGCGCAACTGCCGGAGGAAATCATATGCGAAGCGCTTGGCATGAAATACCAACCTCCGGGCACGCAGTTGAAAGAATCCGACATCAACCCCAGCGAACAAGATCCTCGGGCAGTGATGGTGAGCAATATCAAACCGGTGCTGGCGCTGGCCGTTGATCCGGAAACTCCAGAATCTTTCATGCTTCGCCCGAAGCGCCGCCGGTATGAAAACACGAAATACACTCAATGGGTAAAGCGCCAGCCGTGCTGTGCCTGCGGTAACGGGTCCGATGATCCGCACCACATCACCGGCAATGGATTTGGTGGAATGGCAACAAAAGCGCATGACTTGTTCGTGATCCCGCTGTGCAGATGGTGTCACGACTCACTTCATGCGGATACCCAGGCTTGGGAATCAGAACACGGTACTCAGGAATTTCTGGTTCTGAAGACATTAGACCGCGCGCTGGCAATGGGTGTTATCGCAACCGGCAAAGCAAAATAAGTGTGGAGAGAATAATGCGTGATATTCAACTGGTGCTGGCTCGTTACGGCGTGTGGGCGAAAGATAATTCAGGCGTGGACTGGTCACCGATTGCGGCGGGCTTTAAAGGCCTGCTGCCGACTGAATCCAACAAGGTCGAATCCTGCTGTGATGATGATGGCCTGATTGTAGATGCCGCAGTAGGTCGTCTGGCTGCCGTCCGTAAACCGGAAGAG